>NZ_JAGRQM010000025.1:0-73816 GCF_018132775.1 Gordonia sp. SCSIO 19800
AACGCTGGCGATCCACCCTGCCCACACACCAGCACCAACCATCAAAAGGCGACACCGACAACCGATCGGCGAAACCCTACCCACCCGTGAAAGATTCAGGCTGAGGAGGCCGGAGCCTGCGGAGACCGTCACGAAGGGTCCTGGTGAGTCGGGTTGCGAAGACCCTTTGTGACGCGCCCTCCGCAGGCTCCGGGCGCTCCTCAGGGGGCAGGGCGTTCTTTCGGATAAGGGAGCAGAGGAGGGCATCGCATTCACCCCACACAGCAGCGGTTCTGTAGTTCTTGCGGATATGGGAGCAGCTTCGAAGGGGTCAGGTCAGAAGCCGGCCATAGGCGGCGACGAAGAGCTCCACACAAACGTCGAGGATCTCGTCGAGCGCATAGCGTTCCGCGTCGGCGTCCCCCGCACCGGCGACGTACCAGTCGACGAGAAGCTGGGTGACTGCTCCGACCAGGCCCACCGACGCCAGCCGTTCGGGGTCAGACGTCGGTCGCGAGCCACGAGCGAGTGCCAGGATGAGCGCGGCCCAGTCGTGGATGGCGCGCATGCGGACCCGCTCGATCTCCTGGGACACCCCCACCACTTCGACGAGCATCACGCGTGCGCGCCGGGGATCGTCGGCGAGGCAGGACATGAACGCGCCGAGAGCCGCCCGCGTGACCTTCGGAACATGCTCGGCGGCAACGCCTTCCGCCGAATCCGATGATCCAGGGACGGCGCCGGCGATCTCCGCCGCGGCATCGACGGTAGCCGCCCGGACGAAGTCGACACAGTCGTCGTACACGGCGACGAGCAGGGCGGCGCGGTCGGTGAAGGACTCGTAGAAGTATCGCTGCGTCAGTCCGGCGAGGTCGCAGATCCCCTTCACCGACACGTTCGCGTATCCGTCGGTTCCGAAGGCGTCGAGCCCGGCCGCGATCAGGGCGGCGCGACGGCGTTCGCGCCGCTGCGTCGGGTCGGCTCCGCCATAGCGTCGTCCGGGCGGGGTCGGCGTCGACGGGGTCGGGTCCGGCACGGCTGTCACGCGAGCTCCCTCCCGGGTCTTTACAGCAGATCTTCTGACACGTTACCTTGTCAGAAGTAAGTGACATGGCATCGTGTCAGATATCGCTGTGAGGGGACAATCGTGCTGGAGTTCTTGCCGGAGCCGATGCGTGAGCCGACCGTGCTCGCGATCCCGTTCTTCGTCACCCTGCTGGCCATCGAGTGGTTCGCCGCGGCCAAACTCGAGCACGATGACACCGAGACAGCGCCGCCGGGCGCCTACGACTCGCGGGACGCGCGTTCGAGCGTCTCGATGGGACTGGTGTCGATCGCGACCAGCGCCTTCTGGAAATTCCTCGGACTCCTGCTGTACAGCGTGCTGTTCGCCTATGTCGCCCCGTGGCAGCTTCCCGCGGACGAGTGGTACACGTGGATGATCGCCTTCCTGGGCGTGGACCTCCTCTTCTACTGGAGTCATCGCGTCTCGCATCGGGTCCGCCTGGTGTGGGCGACCCATCAGGCCCATCACTCCAGCGAGTACTTCAACTTCGCGACGGCGCTGCGGCAGAAGTGGAACATCAGCGCCGCGGTGCTGATGTGGATCCCCCTACCGCTCCTAGGCATCCCGCCCGCCCTGGTGTTCGCCGCCTACTCGCTGAATCTCATCTACCAGTTCTGGATTCACACCGAACGGATCGGAAAACTGTGGGCACCCGTCGAATTCGTGCTCAACACACCGTCGCATCATCGGGTGCACCACGGCTGCGACCCCGAGTACCTCGACCGCAACTACGGCGGGGTCTTCATCCTGTGGGACCGGATGTTCGGCACGTTCGCACCGGAGATCCGCCGGCCCCGTTACGGCCTGACCAAACCGGTGGACACATACAACATCCTGCGACTGCAGACGCACGAATATGCGGCGATCGCGCGGGATGTGCGCGGTGCGTCGACGTGGCGCGCCCGCCTCGGCTACGTCTTCGGGCCGCCGGGATGGACGCCACGCGACCTGGTCGGAGAGCAGGTGGCGGGGACGACTGGCGCATCCTCGGAACGCATCTGACGGAGCGACCTCAAGGGCGAGGTCGGTCGGGCGCCATATGCGGTCACCGTGCCGATCGTCGTGACGAGTGAGATGAGCGCGGTCTGGATGCCGAGCACCGCCGGGCTGATCACGAAGCTCATGAGCCAGACCTCAACTCACTCAATCTGGTTCGTGCATCTGAGCCTGCCGCGAACAGGCATCCGAGCCCTGCTGCCACCACCGTCGCCCCGAGAACGGCGCAGCGCCCGAGGCCCCGGGGTCGGTCCTACGCTTCTCGCGTGTCAGGCGGTCGCGTGAGTACCGCGGGGCGGCCGAGGGAACCGTCACGGTCAGATACGAGCGCGCGGTATCAGGATGGCGTATGCCAGTTTCCTCAATTGCCCGTCGATGCCGGGCCGAGAGCGGAGCTCGGGGGACGAGATCACGTGGCCGGCGAACCCGGCCAGAGCCTGCTCCAGAGCCTTGGCATCGGCCTGTGACAGGCTGGGCGTACGCACGCGGATGGCAGTGGTCCACTCGGCGGAGTAGTCCGAGGTGATGCGGCCGAAAGAGATCTGGTCGGCTTCCGGTAGATACACCGCGTCCCGAACTGCCACGGCCAGCACCCGCCCATTGGGGCCCAGCGAGTAGTCGACGAACACGCGCAGGAGCACGTCGAGCGTGTCACCGGCGGCGGCTCCGTCGAGTGCCGCGATCGACGTCCCCAACAAGCCTTCGATGCCTCGACGGATGACCGTCCACAAGATCTCCGTCTTCCCTGCGTGCTCGTGATAGACGGTCGCCACCGAGACGCCCGCGTGGGCGGCGATCTCGTCGATACGAACGTTCCGGAAGCCGCGTACGAAGAACAACTCGGTCGCGACGTCGAGGATTCGTTCGCGTCGGGCGATCGGACTTCGACGTGATCGTGCGTCATCTGTCCCCACCACAACCGGAGCCGTGGCCAGGTCACAGTCGAGAATCGAGTCCGTGAGCGCTCGCTGGACCTGCATGAGCCGCTTGGCCGACAGTGAGCCACGCATCCGGGCCGTGCTCGAGTACACACTGAGGACAGCGGTCGCGAGTAGCTCCGCGCCCGCCGGGTCGACCGCGGGTCGGGCGGCGCTGATCTTCGCCGCCAGCGTGTCCACGAGTCCCCCGAAGGAGCGATTCAACTCGGACAGGCCTGATCGCTCCAGGTGCAATCGTTCGCGGTTCCAGAGGATGGAGACATCTCGATGCGCGGTCATGTCACCCAATGCGTCGAAGAACAACACGATTTGCTCCTCGGGAGTGCCGCCGCGCTCCTGCGCATCGGCCATGAACCGGCTGACGGTCCGCACCTGCGCGGTCAACGCCTGCGCGAGGATGTCCTGCTTGGACGGAAAGTGTCGGTACAACGCAGGCCCGGTCAGTCCGACCGTCGCCCCGATCTGTTCCATGCTCACGTTGCGATAGCCGAACTCCTGAAACAGGCGTGTCGCCTCTCGGACCAGGTGTTCGAGCCGGAGTTCGGGCAGTCGAGCGCTCTTCGCACTCGCGATGTCTGCGGATTTCGACACTGGTGTCGAGGGCAGCGGTACAGGAGACCGCGCCGATGGTTCCGCGTCATGCCCCGCTCGTACCCGAGTGCCGTCGTCGTTCATACCCCGTTGGTCGTAACTCGGACCTCGAGTTGCACGCGCCGATAATCGCGGGGCGCGGTCGGGTGCTCGACCGGTGCGTCAGCCGGCCATCGTGACGCGCGAGATCTCGGCCTGATAGCCGCTTCCCGAACTCGGCAGGTTCGTGAGCCAGACCATGACGTAGCGGGTGGTCGGCGGCTGGGCGATCGGAATCGTGGTAGACGCCTGGTCCACCTGACCCGACGCCACCGTCGTCGTCCGGGCGAACGCCGGACGCGCCGACGGCGACGTACGGATCTCGACGCTGATCCCGGGCGTCGGACTCTCGATGGTGACCGACCGCACCGGGCGTTCCGCTCCGAGGTCGAACATGAGGCCCAGCCCCGGCTTGAGCCCGCCGAAGTCCGGACGCCCGCGATAGTTGTCGGTCTGCCACGGCGGGGCGGCGCCGGTGATCACGTTGCGTACGTTCGCCGAGTTGTCCGGCGTCTGCGCGGAGAAGTCGACGACCGAGACCGACTGCAGCGCAATGGGTTGCGGGGCCGCCGGGGCCGCGGGCGTCGGCGGCGGCTGGGCGCCGGGCGGAGGCGAGGGCTCGGTCGTGGTGAGGATCGAGTCGATGTCGCTCGAGCCGCTGCTGCCGCCGAAGATGTTGGTGGCACCCACGATCAGCGCGATGACGATGAACAGCGCGAGGAGTCCGGCGCCGATGAGCAACGCCAGGTTGCGGCGAAGTGGCTTCTCGTCGCCACCGGCACCCAGTCGGGGCGCCACGCTCACCGGCGGCGGGGCGTCGGCGTCGGTGATGGCGGGCAACATGTCGGTGTTCAGGTCGACGACCGTGGCCTGATCGAGGACGTGCTGCACCGTGGCCGCGGTACGGATCCCGCGGGAACCGTCGAGCGCGCGCGCCGCGACCGCCGAGATCTCGAACGGGATGTCGGGCTTGCTGAGCCGCGGCTCGACCGGTTGTCCGTCCTCACCGGGTGTGGCCACGGGAATCCCACCCACGGGCTCGATGGAGTCGGCGGTGGTGATCAGCCGGGATCCGTCCGCGGGATCGAGTGCCCAGCGGTTGAGCAGGAGCGCGTACAGCACGGCCCCGAGGCCGCGGACATCGGACGCCTTGTCGTCCCCGGCGAGGGTGCCGGGGAACGCGAGCACGGCATTGCCGTCGTGGCTGATGCGGATGCGGTCGGGATGGTCGATGGACAGCGCGCCACCGCAGCGGTGGGCGATCTCGGCGGCAGCGGCGAGTGAACGCACCGCCCGCGCGGCGCCGATCGGCGACGGTCCCGACCCGGCGACATCCGCCAGGGACGATCCGGGCACCCATTCGGCGACGACGATGCCGCCCGACGATCCGCGGACGACGTCGAGGACCCGTGCCACCCCGTCGGAGTTGATCTGGCCCAGGCGCAGGGTGCGCGACAGCACGGCCTGCGGTCCCTGATCGGACATCTTGGCGGCCTGACCACGCTCGGGCGGCGGTGCGAGTTGCTCGGCGTCGACGAAGGTCAGCGCGACCTCGCGGTCGAGGTTGATGTCCTGGGCCCGCCAGAACTGCAGACCGCGGGTGCCGCCGTGCTGCTCGAGCAGTCGGTACCGGCCGCCGGCGACCGCGGCGCCGGGGATGAGGCGCGGTCCGCGGCGGCGTGGGCTCGCCGCGCTGTCGGCCGCACCGGTTTCGGCGGCGGGAGTCGGGGTCGGTGGAGTGGGTGCGTCGCCGGCTCGGGGCTCGGCGGGCGGCCCGGTGGCAGCAGTGGTGTCGACCTCACTGTCACTCACGCGACGGACTCCTCTCCTGCGGTATCTGATGTCGCGCGGTACCGGCGCGCGTTCGGGGATGGGGCGCACATCCCGGGTCGCGCCGATCGCGCCACCGGAGTGTACGGAGTACGACTGCCACGTCGCGGTACCTCTGTCGAAGCGGCGCAGCACCTGTACCTGACCAGAGTACGGGAGCGATTCGTCGCCGGTGACGCGCGGAAACTGAACTGTGATCGCCGGTGACTGTTCACGTTCGGGCTGCGGCGGCGGGGCGAGCGCCGGGATGAACCGGCCGAGCAGACGGCGTACGGCCAGCCCGATCGCGACGACATCCGGTACGCGGGCCGCGGCGAGACCGGCGTAGGTCACCGCGAGCACCACCGCGGCGGTCAGCCCGAGGTAGAGGACCGACCCCACCTTGCCCAGCCAGCCGATCATGTCGTCGAGACCGGTGAGTTTCGCGACCGCCCACACGGTGGCGGAGACCCCGATCGAGACGGCCAGGGTCACGACGGACGTGCGTGCCACATCCGAGAGCCGGGCCCCGCGAAGACGGCTGCGGAGCAGGAAGTGACCGACGACGGCACCGACCAGATAGCCCAACCCGTTGGACAGCGCGAGCCAGCGCACGACGAGTTCGGGATCGTCGAAGAGCACCGGCCCCAGGTACGACGACACCACCTTCACCACGGTGATGCCCAGCGCGATGAACGTCGGGGTCCACGCGTCCTCTCGGGCGTAGAACACGCGCAGCTGGACGAGGGTCATCGAGTACGGGATGAGGGTGAACGCACCCCACGACAGCACCGAACCCAGTTGCGACGCGGAGGCGGCGTCGAACTTGCCGAAGTTGAAGACGGCGATGGCGATGGCCGGTCCGAAGAACGTCATGAACGACACGACCGGGACGAGGGCGACCATCGTCAGTCGCGTCGCCAGGGACAGATCGTCGACGACCGCCTTGGTGTCGTCGGCGGTGGCGTTGCGCGACAGTCGCGGCATGATCGCGGTCAGGATGGTCACGCCCAGCACGCCGTACGGAAGCTGCAACAACTGCCAGTGGGTGAAGTAGATGCTGACGCCCGAC
The DNA here is from genome assembly GCF_018132775.1 of Gordonia sp. SCSIO 19800. Taxonomy (NCBI): domain Bacteria; kingdom Bacillati; phylum Actinomycetota; class Actinomycetes; order Mycobacteriales; family Gordoniaceae; genus Gordonia; species Gordonia sp. SCSIO 19800. The sequence continues at coordinate 6,491 of NZ_JAGRQM010000025.1, forward strand.
GCGTCGGCCGACGATGCGATCCGGTAGGTGACGATCAGGCCGACCTGGAGCAGCGCCACATACGCGACGATGGCGACGGCCATGTTGCCGAACTGGCGCAGGCGCGCGTCGATGCCCCACTGCAGGCGCAGCCGCACCCCCGACTTGCGGAGGAACGGCACCAGTATCAGCGCCTGGAGCACGACACCGGTCGTGCAACCGATGCCGAGCACCAGGAGCTGCGGATCGGACATCCGGACGGGGTTGAGGGTGATCTCGCCGGGCACCACCGCGTAGAGCACGAGAGTGGTGATCTGCACGACGTTGTTCAGGACGGGCGCCCACGCACCCGGCTTGAAGTAGCCGCGCAGGTTGAGGATCGCGATGAACAACGCGGACAGGCCGTAGAACAGGATCTCCGGCAACAGCAGGTAGGCGAGCGCGGTGGACAGCTCGCGATTGACCTGCCCGTCCCCCAGGTTCAGATAGGTGAGCAGCGGCGCCGCGATCACCGCCACGACCGTCGCGGTCCCGAGGACGACGACGGTGATGGTGAAGATCCGGTTGATGAAACCCTCGCCGCCGTCGTCGTCCTCGGCCTCGGCCCGGGCGAGCAGCGGGATGACGATCGCGGTCAGCACGGCGCCGAGGACGACCTCGGCGATCATGTTCGGCAGCACGTCGGCCGCCTGGAACGCCGAGGCGATGGCAGGGCCGAGCATCGCGAGGATGAGCACGGTCCGCAGGAAGCCGGTGATGCGACTGAACAGGGTGGCGATCGCGATCGACCCGCTGGTGCGCAGGATGCTCGAGTCCGAGTCCCGCGCCAGACCGGTCGACGACGCTTTCCCGTCGGGCGCCTTCCCCTCGGGCGCCTTCTCGTCGGGTGCCTTCTGGACGGACACCGCGCCGGCGGCCACCGGACCGTTCGACGGTCGGCGGGGGTCGGACGCGGTCATGACCCGCGTGTTGTTCTGGGCCGGTGACACGTCCGGCCGGGCCGGCGTGGGTGCCGGTGGAGTAGGTGCCGATGGCGCGGGCGGACGCGGGGCCGAGGGTGCCCGCCCGCCCGGTCGCGGCGGCGCGGGTCGTGGGGCCGCAGACCGCGCGTCGGGCGATCCTGGTGCGGCAGGCCGTGGCGCAGTGGGTCCCGGATCCGGGGACCCGGGCGGGATCCGCGTCGGAGGGACCCGGCCACCCGGAACCCGGTTCGGCGGAATCCGCCGGGGTGCGGCGCGCTCGGGACGCTGGGGCGGCACCGGGCCGGGTGTCCCCGACCGCGGTGCACGCGGCTCATCGTTCCAGGTCACGTCGCTAGGGCCGCCGTCCTCGGGTCGTCTGATGTCGGTCATGGAGGGTCATCGCCCGGTTCCTCGCCGTACGTCCGACCCTCGCTCTGCAGGGTACGGCGTCGCTCCTGATACCCGCTTCCGGCAAGCATTCGCTCGAGTTCGTCGGGCTCGGGACGGTCGGCGTCGGCGGGATCGGGCTGGCCGCGGAAACGATGCCAGAGGCGACGCGCGGTGAGCAGGACCAGCGCTGCCGCAGCGATGATCGTGATGTAGAACAGCGGCTTGCCGTACGCGTTGGTGTGCACCGACAGGCTGATCGGCTGGCCCAGTGGCACGCCGGTGACCGTCGACAACCGGATCTGCACACTGATCGCCTCGGAGGCGTCGCCCTGGGTGGGCAGCTGGATCTGCCGGGTTCCGCGCGCCGGGATCTCGATCACCCCGAGGTCGCCGACCTCGATGCCCGCCGGCTCCGACGTGGTGATCCGGGCACGCACCGGGAGCGCGAGGTCGTTGCTCACGACCAGCAGCAGCGGACTCCGCTCGGAGGCCAGCGTGTAACGACCGCCGGGATCGAGGATGGTGACCGACCGCGACATCCGGTACAGGGTCGACGAGACCGCGTCGATGCGTTCGGTCTGCGCGCGCCGCAGGTGGGTGTAGACGGCCGACCCCTGGGCATCCGGGGAGCGGATCGCCCGGAGCTGGTCCTCGCGCAGCGGCGACATGTACCGCTCGGGGGTGGCGGCGACATCCGCCGAGCGCACCAGGGCGCCCTCGAACTGCCAGCTGTCCTCGACATTACGTCGTATCGATCCGGTCGCGTCGCTCGTCAGCACCGAGCCCACCTCGCCCACCGGACCGACCCCGGGCGGCTCGATCAGCCGCGCCTGCTCGGGCGCGGAACCGAGGTCGGCGGCCAGCGTCGACAGCGGAGCCGGTGTCGCGGCACCCGATTCGAGGAGCAGCCGTGCGGTGGTGAACAGGGCCTCGGCGTCGGCGGACGTGGGCGACCAGTACGTCGGGGGCATCAGGAACGCCGATCTGCCGACGACCGGGTCGGGCGACGGGCGTGCCCCGGGTGCGGTCGGACCGGGTTCCGGCGCGGCGATCGCGGGATAGGCGAGGGCACCGATCGCGCTCTGGCGCCTGCTTCCCTCGGACTCGTCGGACAGGTCGACGCGCTGACTCGGAGGCGTCAGAGCGGGGGTGGACGGCGCCGTACCGAGCGCGGCGAACGAGGCGGTCACAGGTGCGTCGTAGGTCTGGGCGGCGAGGTCACCGATCCGGTAGCGGCCGGCGGCGTCGCGGCGACCGACCGGCGCGACGGAGTTCGACGACACCGCGGTCGCGGTCATCTCGGCCTCGGTGAGGGCGGCGGCGCCGTCGGCGTCGATCGCCCCCAGGGCGGGGATCGAGAGACCGCGCACGCTCCGGACGCCGAGCACGGTGTCGATGATGTCGGCCGGTGACCGCAGCGCGGCCTCGGTGAGGCCGGTGTTGCCGATCCGGGTCAGGGAGGTCAGATCGGCCTGAGCGTACGGCAGGGCCACCACGCACATCCGCTGCGCGATCCATCGCAGGCCGGTGAGCCAGCGACCGGCGGCGTCCACGCCGTTACCGGGCCGGGTCGTCGACCTCGGATCGGCGGGGTTGTCGGACACCTCGTACCCCAGCGACATCGCGCGCACCGTGACGACGAGGTCGGGGTCGATCGCCAGGCACATGCTGTCGGCGAGCTTCTCCGAACCGGGCAGTGCGCTCGGTTGCGGGTTCTCCGGTGTCTCGGATGGCGGGGTGTCCGATGCCGCCGAATCAGATTGTGCAGGTGGAGGTTCCCCGACGACCCGCTGCAGCGCGGCGAGTAGCTCGGCGAGTCTGCCGCCGTCGGCGAGCGACCGCGCCATGTTCTCGTTGATCAACCGGACCGGTTCGGTGTTGCCGCCCAGCACACCCGGCGCGAGCTGCGGCGGGGCGGCCAACGGCCACACCATGGTCATGCGTGCCGGGCTGGACAGGTTCGCCGACACCGACCCGTCCGGCCCGAGCCCGACGACCGGGTCGGCGTCGGAGTACTCGGTGGACGGGTCGACGTAACCGGCGGCCCGGGTGTCGTCGGGCGGTAGGGACAAGACCGGCAGCAGCATCCGCGATCCCGCGACCTGCGCGGTGTTGCCGTACTCGGGGGTGCCGTTGACGTTGACCTGCATCGGGTACACGCCGGGCTGGGAGATGGCCAGGCCCTGGCCGTCGGGACCGTTGTTGGCCGAGAGTGCCATCGACATGCGGAAGCCGACGCTCTCGCCGGGGGCGAGCGAGTCGGACAGCGCCTCGAAGGGGCCGGCCACGGCGACGGCCGGATCGTCGTCGGCGAGGTCGGTGCGCAGGCCCGCGGCCGACGCCACCGGATCGCCGCGCTCGAGCCGGATGGTCAGGTCGGTGATGGACCGGTCGCCGACGTTGTCGACGCGTCCGCTGACGGTGACCACCGGCCGGCTGGTCGTGGTCACGATGTTCGGGGTCATCGAATCGATGACGATGCGGGCGAAGCGGCTCGGTGACCGGTCCGACGCGCCGGACCCGGCGTCGGAATCGCTGGTGGCCGTCTCCGGCGCCGCCGACGCCGGTCCCACCGCGCCGGACAGGACCGTCAGACCGAGAACGGCCAGGACCACGGCCGAGGCCAGCGTCGCGAGCGCGCCGGACCGCAGCGCATGCGAGAAGGCGAGAGAACGAGACGAACGAGGCTCGGCGGCGGACGGGCGCGGCTCAGCCATCGCCGGCCGCGGGCCGTCGTGGACGGCGCCGGCGCCGGCGCGGACGAACCGGGGGCGGTGGCTCGTTGCGGCGCTGGTTGCGCGCGGCGGCGGCTTTCTCATAGGCGTTGGGTTCGGTCCGGATGCTGTCGGCCTCGGACTGGGCCAGCCGGGTGGGGTCGGCGGCGAGTTCGGCGATCACACCCCGGGCCATCCGGGCGAGTCGCCGCTCGTCAGAGTACGTGAGCCGACGCGGGAGCTCGTGTAACGGCACCCAGGCCACCTCGGACACCTCGTAGTCGGCGTCGGACAGCTCGCCGCCCGTGCACCGCAGCAGGTAATGATGCACGGTCTTGTGGATCCGACGACCTTCGCTGACGAACCAGTAGTCGATCTTGCCGAGCGGGGCCACCACCGTGCCCTGGATCCCGGTCTCCTCCTCGACCTCGCGGATGGCGGTCTGCTCGGCGGTCTCGCCGGTTTCGATGTGTCCCTTGGGCAGCGACCACATGGTGCGTCCGCGACGGTCGACGCGACCGATGAGCGCGGCCGACAACTGGTCGACGGGGAGGTCGAGGTCGGAGATGACGAGCCCCCCTGCCGAGGTCTCGCGCACGGTGCGGAGTTTCTCGTTGCCCGCGCGGTCGGGATGGACGCGCTCGGCAGCCGGGCGTTCGGACGCACGGTCCGCCCGCGCCGTGCGCCGTCGACCCTTCGACGCCTTGCCGCCGGCCTGGGTCAGACCGGTCTTGGTCAGCTTGGCGCTGACGGCGACCATGTCCGACGGCTTCGGCGGGGTGACGCGGGGTCGCGCACGATCGGGATCGACCGGGAGCTTGTCGACGGGCTCGGCCTCGACCGGATCCGGGCACGCGGGATCGGCGGCCCGGGCGCGGGCGAGGTCATTGGGAGTCGGGTGATGAGTGCTGGGTGCCGGTTCGGAGGCCGGGTTGGGCGAGCCGGGTTTGTGGCCCGGCCGCGAGCCCGCCTGGCCGGGAGTCGGCTGCTTGTTCTTGGGTTGGGCATGACCGCTCTGTTTGTGCCCGTGCGGACTGTGCGCCGTCGGGGTGTGAGCGGGCGCCGCACCTCGGTTCTCGGACTTGCGCCGGCCCCGGCGGCGTCGGCCGCGCCGGGCACGACGCCCCTGGCCGGAGGCATTCTGCTCGCCTTGTCCGCCACCCTCACCGTGCGCACCCGACGAGACGCCGCTGACGTCTGAAGGGTTGGTCGAGGAATCGGTGGACACTCCACGATGCTAGCGGCTGGTCACCTGCAGTTTGTCCGGACGCCTCCGAGGGCGCGTAGGTTGTGGATTCGCAGTGTCGCGAGTGCGCCGGGGGTGTATGAGTCGTCGCCGACGAGCTGTGCGGCGTCGTCGTCGCGGGTCACGACGGTAGGGTGGCAAGCCGTGAACGACACTTCCCCGTCCGGTGCGGCGGCGTCTGGGCCATTCCGGAATGGGGCAGCCCAGCCGGACCAGGTGCACTCGGCGGACCCGGAACGGCGCACCCGTCTGCTCGCCGCCGCGGCGATCGCACTGCGCGACCTCGACGACGTCCTCGTGCCCCTCGGCAAGCTGTTCGAGACCGCCGGCCACGAGCTGTACCTGGTGGGCGGCTCGGTGCGCGACGCGGTTCTCGGGCGTCTGGGCAACGACCTCGACTTCACGACCGATGCGCGCCCGGAGACGGTGTCGCAGCTCCTCCGCGGCTGGGCCGACGCGTTCTGGGACGTCGGCATCGAGTTCGGCACGGTCGGGGTCCGCAAGGGCGACCACCTGATCGAGATCACGACGTTTCGCGCGGACTCGTATGACCAGGTCAGCCGCAATCCCGAGGTCACGTTCGGCAAGACCCTCGACGACGACCTGATCCGACGGGACTTCACCGTCAACGCGATGGCGGTCCGGATCGGCTCGGCGGGCGCCCAGGACTTCCGGGACCCGCTCGACGGGATGACCGCCCTGCTGGCCGGGGTCATCGACACCCCCGCCACGCCTGCACAGTCCTTCGGCGACGACCCGCTCCGGATGCTCCGCGCCGTGCGGTTCGTCTCTCAGCTGGGATTCCGGCTCGCGCCGCGCGTGTGGCAGGCGATCACCGACATGAACGGCGAGATCGAACGCATCACCGTCGAACGCATCCGTACCGAGCTGGACAAACTGATCTGCGGCGAGTTCCCGATCGAGGCGATCGACGCCATGGTCGAGACCGGTCTCGCCGAGCGGGTGCTGCCCGAGGTGCCCGGCATGAAGCTCACCATCGACGAGCACCACCAGCACAAGGACGTCTACCAGCACTCACTGACAGTGCTCCGCCAGGCCATCGATCTCGAGGACGGCGATCCGGACCTGGTGCTGCGCTGGGCGGCTCTGTTGCACGACATCGGCAAACCCGCGACGCGGCGGCACGAACCGGGGGGTGGCGTCAGCTTCCATCACCACGAGGTCGTGGGCGCGAAGATGGTGCGCAAACGGATGCGGGCGCTGAAGTATCCGAAGGCGGTGGTGTCCGACGTGGCGCAGCTGGTCTTCCTGCACCTGCGCTTCCACGGTTACGGCGACGGCGCGTGGACCGACTCGGCCGTCCGTCGGTACGTCACCGATGCCGGTCCCCTGCTCGACAAGCTGAACAAGCTGGTGCGCGCCGACTGCACCACCCGTAACAAGCGGCGCGCCCGGCGGCTGCAGCAGAACTACGACAGTCTCGAGCAGCGGATCGCCGACCTCCAGGCGGCGGAGGATCTCGAGAAGGTCCGGCCCGACCTCGACGGCAACGCGATCATGGAACTCCTCGGCGTGCCGCCCGGCCCGATCGTCGGACAGGCGTGGCGTCATCTGAAGGAGCTACGCCTGGACCGTGGACCGCTCAGCCGCGACGAAGCCGAGGATGCCCTTCGCGAATGGTGGGCGGCGCGCAGCGGTCAGTGAGGACTGCGAGACGCCCCGGGCGTTTCAGCTCGCGGGCGCGAACACCTCGATCGCGTGCGGTACCGCCTCGAAAACCGCCGGCAGCTCGCCGACGAGGTCACCGTCGACCGACACGAGGGCGGGCGGATCGCAGTACAGCTCGACCTCTGCGCCGCGCATGGTCCGGACGTTCGGGCTGTCGATGTGCTTGCCCGAGAACACCTTCGGGAAGACACGCGCAATCGTCCAACGTGCCAGCCGCGGTGGGGTGAGCGCGAGGGTAACGTCGAGCCGGCCGTCGGTGATCGACGCCTGCGGCGTGATCTTCATGCCACCGCCGTACGACGTGGTGTTGCCGATCGCGGCGAAGATGAGGTCGGATTCGACGGCCTGGTCGTCGACGCGGACCTGGTAGTGACGCGACCGCAGTGCGAGTAGTTCGAGCAGCGCCGCGATCGTGTACCGGGACTGTCCGCGCGGTCGGCGCATGTCGATGGCCCGCGCGGTGACCGCGGCGTCGAACCCGGTGGCGGCGACCGTGCTGAACAGCGCGGTCTGCCCGTCCGGGAAGCTGACCCGGCCGAGGTCGATGGGTCGTCGGTGGCCGGCCAGGATGACCTCGACGGCGTCGGCCGGATCCAGTGGGATGCCGAGGTTGCGGGCGAAGTCGTTCCCGCTCCCGGCCGGGATGACGGCCAGCGGCTTGCCCGACCCGATCGTGGCCTCCACCGTCAGACGCACCGTGCCGTCGCCCCCCACGACGACGAGGACGTCGGTGTCCCCGCGGGCTGCCTTGCCGGCGAGATCGGCGGCGTCGGCGATGTCCTCGCCGACGATGATCTCCACCTCCACGCCGCGGGCACGCAGCAGTTCTGCGGCGTCGTGGGCGACGCGCAGGCCCGTTCCGTGCCGTGCGTACGGACTGGCCACGAGTGTGGCGTGTTCGATAGTCATATGAGTCGGCCCCCCGCCGTTCAAGTGATCCGTTACAGTGTTACACATCATGGCAATCCGTAACGAGGAGATCGGGGATCTCGTTCTGGATGCAGCACGGAGCTGTCTGCTGCGTAGCGGCGGACGCAAGGTGACTGTTTCCGAGGTGGCCCGACAAGCAGGCGTGAGCCGACCGACGGTGTACCGCCGGTGGCCCGACATCAACGAGATCATCCGCGGGCTGTTGACCCGCGAGGTCCTGGGGGTCGTCGAGGACGCCATCGGCGGACGAGGCGAACCCGCCGATCTAAATGCGCTCGTCGATCGGGTGGTCGCGGTCGTCGGCGCGCTCCGCGACGACGAACTGATCGCCTCGCTGTGGCGCGAGCAGCGAGACTTCATGGCGCCGTACGTCTTCGAGCGTCTCGGTACGAGTCAGCAAGGGGCGCTCGCGATTCTCTCGGACATGCTGTCGCAGGCCCAGGAACGGCGCCACGTCCGGGCGGGTGACGCCAAACGGATGGCGGCGATGGTGCTGCTGATCGCGCAGTCGTTCCTCCAGTCCGGGGCGCTGGTCTCCGACATCATCGCCGAGGGCTGGAGCACCGAGTTGCACGAGATGCTGGCCGGGTATCTGCGTCCGGCCGGTGCGGGCGTCGACGGATGACGTCGTGAGCGTCGGTCCCGCGGTGCGAGTCTGATGGCGACCCTGTCCGCCGACACCCGTCGTCGTGCGCTCGACCGTCTGACGTCCGGCGATCCCCTGGATCTGCTGGTCATCGGCGGCGGTGTGACCGGCGCCGGGGTGGCGCTCGACGCCGCGACCCGTGGCCTGCGCGTCGCGCTCGTCGAGAAGGACGACCTCGCGGCCGGAACCTCGCGCTGGAGCAGCAAACTCGTCCACGGTGGTCTCCGTTACCTGGCCAGGGGTGATCTGCGGATCGCGCGCGAAAGTGCCGTCGAACGTCATCATCTGATGACCGCCATCGCTCCGCATCTGATCGCTCCCCTCCGCCAGATCATCCCCGACCGTGGCGGCAGGCAGACCTCGATCATCCGATTGGGCCTCCGCGCGGGAGATGTGCTCCGACGCAACGCCGGTACCCCCGACTCGCTGTTGCCGCCGCCGACCCGGGTGTCGGCGCTGGAGACCCTCGCCCGCTTCCCGGCGGTGTCGCCCCACGGTCTGCGCGGTGGTATCTCCACCTCCGACGGTCAGCTCGTCGACGACGCTCGGCTCGTCGTCGCCCTCGCACGTACGGCGGCTGGCTACGGCGCATCCGTCTGCACCCGGGTGCGGGCCGAGCGCGTGGACGGCCGCGGGGCCACCCTCACCGATCAGTTGACCGGTGAGAGCTTCGACGTCGGTGCGCGGATGGTCGTCAACGCCACCGGCGTCTGGTCCGGCGGCATCGATGATGCACTCGCCGTACATCCCAGTCGGGGAACGCATCTCGTCGTCGACGCGGCGCGGTTGGGATTCCCCGACGCCGCGCTGATGACCCCGCTCGGCACCTCGGTGTCCCGGTTCGTTTTTGTGATCCCCGCGCAGCTGGGGCGCGTCTACGTCGGCCTCACCGATGTCGCGGCGCCCGGGCCGATCCCCGACGTCCCGATGCCGGACGAGTCCGAGATCGACTTCCTGCTCGACGCCGTGAATCCCGCTCTCGCACGGCCGTTGGATCGCTCGGACATCATCGGCACGTTCGCCGGTCTGCGACCGTTGGTCGACACCCGCGGCGGCGGCCGCGACTCCGAGGCCCTCGCCGACGTCTCGCGGCAGCACCACGTCGGCGTCCGCGGCGATGGTCTCGTCAACGTCCTCGGCGGCAAGCTCACCACCTACCGGCGCATGGCCCAGGACGCCGTCGACGCCGCGCTCGCGACCACCGACCTCACCGCCGGGGACTGTGTCACGACCACGACCCCGCTGGTCGGAGCCCTGCGGAGTCCGCGCGAGCAGGGGCTGCCGGCTTCGCTCGTGCAGCGGTTCGGCGGGGAGGCGCCGGCGGTGGTGGACGCCGCCGTTCTCCCCGGTCCCCTGGATCCGATCGTCCCCGGCATCGATGTCACCCGCGCCGAAGTCGAGTTCGCGGTCACGCACGAGGGTGCCCTCGACGCCGCCGACATCCTGCACCGGCGCACGCGGATCGGCCTCGTGCGAGTCGACGCCGACGCGGCACGGCCGGAGATCGAGCGGATCCTCGGCGAGATCCTCGGGTGAGCGCGCTCGGCGCCGGGTGAGCGTCAGTAACCCATGGTGCGCAGGGCGTCTGCGACGCGGTCGAGTTCGGACCGGCGTACGTCGAGGTGCGGGCTGATTCGGAGCACCGGATGCTCGGTCGCCAGCGGGGCGCGCCAGGTGTCCGCGGCGGTGACCAGGACACCGAGTGACAACAGCTTGTCGCGGGCCGCGGCGACGTCGTCGAACTGCCATCCGGGCGGTGGTGCGAGGGTGATGATCGCCGACGGCTCGTCGATCGGTTCGAGGACCTCCCAGCTCGCGATGCCGTGGAGTCGTTCGCGGGTGACCCGGCCGATCTTCGCGAGTTCGCGGAAGACGCGCTGCTGGCCGATCTCGAGCAACTCGCGGACCGCGACACCGAGTCCGAGGCGCCCGGCGATGAATGCCTCGGAACCGTCGATTCGTACCGGCCGCAACGAGTCTCGACGCACCGCGACGAACCCGACGCCACGCGGGCCGGTGAGCCACTTGCGGCTGGTGCCGTAGACGACGTCGGCACCGGTGACGGTGGGGACGTGACCGACCGACTGCGCCATGTCCACCACTACGGGCACACCGGCCCGATGCGCGAGTTCGACGATCCGCGTGACCGGCTGCACCACACCGGACATCGAGCCGATGTGGCAGACGTGGATGAAGTCGGGCTGCTCGAACTGCAGCATGTTCTCGAGCGCGTCGGTGTCGACGTGACCGTAGACGTCCCCGTCGGGCATGGTCCGTACCGCGTACCCGCGGCGCTCGAACTCCTCGAGGTTGGGGCCGAATTCGTTCTTCGCCACCCACACGGTCGATGTGACGGGCAGGCTCCAGTTGGTGAGGAGGGCGCGCAGAGCGGCGCGGGCGCTCTCACGGAAGACCACCTCGTCGCCGGTGTGTCCGATCAGGGCAGCGAGATTCCTTGTGTCGCGCGCGATCTCCTCGGCGCGGTCGTCGGCGGCGACATACGACCCGCGTTCGGTCTCCCGCCAGAGGTGCGCGGTCATCGCGCCGATCAGTGCGTAGGACGAGCGGCCCGCCGAAGCAGAGTCGAGGTGTGCCAGGGCTGGTTCGAGCCGGGCCGCATGCCACTGCTCGCCGAGATCGCTGACGTACATGGGCCACAACCTACCGGGTGGTCGAGGTGTCCACACCCATCGGGAACCGCACAGCGGGAACCCGGGCGCTGGGAACCGATCGATGGGAACCGATCGATGGGAACCGGATCGGGCCCCGTTGCGTCCAAGACCTCATGGACCCGGCGATCGAGTACTTCTTCGGGACCGGCGACGGTCCGACGACGCGCTGGTCCGGGACCGCCGACCTCGCGCTCGGGGATCCGCGGTCCGATGTCCTGGACGCGATCGGGCTCGACTTCGACGGCGACGGCCGTCGCGATGACGCGATGTGGGACACCGACGCCGACGGTGTCGCCGACGTCGCCGCCCTCGACACCGACGACGACGGCGCGCCCGACGCCTTCTACCGCGACTCCGGTGCCGGTCTGTGGGACCGGCCCGTCGCGCGAGCCGACCTCGTCGGCGAACAACTGCCGCGGCGCGACGTCCCCGAGCGGACTCCGCAACCCCCGCCGGCGCAGGTCACCCGGGTCGACCTCGACGACGACGGCGACCCCGACGTCGAGATCGTCGGCGCCGACCGGGGCGGCCGGATCGTCGGCGAACGACTCTACGTCGACTCCGACGGGGACGGCAGCCACGATGTGATGCTGGTGGACCTGGATGCGAACGGCGTGGCCGACGCCGCCTACGACAACCGGGACCCGCGGTTCACGCGGCGGGGTCGGTGACGGTGTGCCGCACCGTCGTGGGCTCGGCGGACCAGTGCCCACGCGGATGCAGGAGGCGCACCACGAGCATGCCGAGCAGGTACAGCACCACCCCGAGCACGACGAGCCCGACCGCCCGGCCGTCGTCGGGGATCGCGAGGGCCGCGACGGTCACCGCACCCACGTAGGCGATGTTGAACACCGCGTCCTGCACCGAGAACACCTGTCCGCGCACCGCGTCGTCCACGTCGACCTGCATCGCCACGTCGCCACACAGCTTGGCGATCTGGCCGATGAGTCCGAGTACGAACGCCGACCCGCAGATCACCGCGAACTCGAAGCTGAGTACGGACAGCTCGGCGAACGCGCCGACGGCCAGTGCGGCGAGCAGCGTCACGTACCGGCCCACCCGTGCCACCGCGATCGGTGTGATGATCGCGGCGAGAAGCGCCCCCGCGCCGGTGAAACCGATGACCACGCTGACGCGGTCGACCCCGTCGCCGGGACCCATCTGGCGCGTCAGCACCAGGATCATCAGCGTGTTCATCCCGAACACCAGCCGGTGGGCCCCGATCGCCGACAACGCGGCGGCCACGGTCTTGTGGTGGACGACGGCGCGGGCACCGTGCCAGAGGCCGACCGAGACCGCGTGCACGGCCGAACGACCCGGGTCGTCGGGCTCGTCGGGACCGAGTTGCAGCGGACGGAACCGATGCGCCAGCCCGCCGGAGACGACGGCCAGCACGATCCCGGCGATCATCGTGAGGGCACTGCCCACGTTGTCGTCGCCGAAGATCGCGCGGAGTCCCAGGGTGATGCCGAGGCCGACGGTGAGCATCGCGCCGCCCAACGTCGTGAACAACGCATTGGTGGCGACCAGCACCTCACGCCGCGCGACGTGCGGCAGTCCGGCCGACAGTCCGGCCGCCACGAACCGGCTCGCACCCGTCGCGGCGAGGGCGGAGATCAGCACCACGACATCAGGTGCGCCGGAGGCGACGGCCAGTGCGACGAGCCCGATGATCAGCCCGCGCAGCAGGTTCGCGTACAGGAGGACGTTGCGTCGATCCCAGTGGTCGAGCAACGCGCCCGCGAACGGGCCGATGAGCGAATACGGCAGCAGCAGCACCGCGAGGCCACCGGCCACCGCGAGCGGATCGGCATGGCGCTCGGGGTTGAACAGGATGCTGCCGACCAGCGCGGCCTGGAAGATCCCGTCGGTGATCTGACTGGACAACCGGACCGACAACAACCGGCCGAGTCCCGGCGACGAACGGAGGGAGTGGACGAACACCGACCACCCGCGTTGGTCACGGGTCACCTGGGTGCTGCTCACCGATCCAGCCTACCGAGCTGACGATGGACGCCGTCGGCCACGGACGTGCGATGATGGTCGGGTGGCCGGAGGTGAAGACGCAGACGATCCCACACCGGAATCCCGCCCCGGAGAACACTCGGCGGACAGCGGTGGTGGTGCGCGTATGCCCGGCGTCCCTTGGGATGCCGACCCCACGCCGCGGGTGCGTCCGGGCACCGCGCTGATCGCCTCGACCGATCTCATCGAACCCACCTTCGCCCGGACCGTCATCTACGTCATCGAGCACAACGAGTCGGGCAGTCTCGGGGTCATCCTCAACCGGATGAGCCAGACCGCCGTGCACAACCTCCTGCCGCAGTGGGCCGACATCGCAGCCTCGCCGCGCGCCCTCTATGTGGGCGGGCCGGTGAACCAGGAGGCGGCGCTGTGCCTGGGCGTGGTGAAACCCGGCACCGACATCGACGACGTGCCCGCCCTGCGTCCGGTCGACGGCCGGGTCGTCCTGGTCGATCTCGACGCCGACCCCGAGCCCCTCGCCGAGATCCTCGAGGGTGTCCGGATCTTCGCGGGCTACAGCGGATGGGGCATCGGGCAACTCGACGATGAGCTCGACCAGTTCAGCTGGATGGTCGCCTCGGCACTCCCTCGCGACCTGCTCGCGCCGCCGGCGTCGGACGTGTGGTTCGACGTCCTGCGCAGGCAGGCCTGGCCGAAACCCCTCCTCGCGACCCACCCGATCGATCTCAGCGTGAACTGAGTCCGTCCGTCCGGACGGTGATGCTGAGCATTGCCTGAGACACCCGGTGATCCACGTCACCGGCGGGGTGTTAGGTTGTGGACGCTCGATCAATTTTTCGCTGGACAAGCCGTGGATTGTTCCAGCGCATGACATGCGGGGGTGTGCATGAGCGGGTCGAAGAGTGCGCGGGTTCTGGCCGGGGTGATCCTCGCGGTGGTCGCGCTGGTGGCGCCCATCGCCGTGGCGGGCGCTGCCCCGGTCGGACCCACCGGCGGCGCCGACGGGGCGCGATGGGCGGCGAGCCACGACGGCCCGCAACCCTATGCCGGCGTCAATGTCACCTGGGATGTGCCGATCCGGATGAGTGACGGCACGGTTCTCCGGGCCAACGTGTACCGCCCGGCCGACGCTCGCGAGCGTCCCACGTCGACGAAGACGCCGGTCATCGTCAACATGACGCCCTACACCAAGCTCATCACCACCGTCGGTTCCGCGGTGATGCAGAACCCGGTGCTCGAGCCCTACCTGCTGCAGATCGTTCGGTCGATCAACCTGTCCGGCACGCCGATCGACGGCATCAACGACATCGCGCACACCATCCGCGACGGCGGCGCGAAGACCTTCCTCGTCGACTTCGATCTCGTGCGCAGCGGCTACACGCAGGTCGTCGTGGATGTGCGCGGCACCGGTTTCTCGCAGGGAGTCTGGGACGTCTTCCAGTCGCGGGAACAGCGCGACACCATCGAGGTCATCGACTGGGCGTCGAAGCAGCGGTGGTCCAACGGCAAGGTCGGGATGTCGGGTGTGTCGTACTCGGCGATCAACCAGATCCAGGCCGCGAACAAGAACCCGAAGGCACTCAAGGCGATCTTCCCGGTAGAGCCGGGCGGAGACCTCATCCGCGACATCGTCGCGCCTGGCGGCGCTCTGGGTGTCGGCTTCCTCCCGCTGTGGCTGACGCTGGTCAACACCACCAAGATGATCCCGAACGTCGCGTCGATGCTGAACGGCACCTTCGACTGGAAGTGGTTGGCGGACCGGATCTCGGACCCGTTCACCTTCTACCCACAGCTGTTCGCCGCACTGCTCACCCCCGACATCCCGTCGGTGCCGCCGAACCTGAAGGCGTTGCTGGACAACAACTCCGAACCGAGGTCCGCGTGGCTCGACCACGCCGACCGCATCACCACCCCGACGCTCATCTACGGCGGCTGGTTCGATCTCTTCACCAACAGCGAAGTCCGGATGTACAACAACATCCCGTTGCCGCCCGGCAAGAAGCAGTTGATCATGGGCGACGGGTATCACCTGACGATCGGCGGCGGCCAAGAGGGCCGGCGGAACACCCCACCCCGGTTGGACGTCCTGCAGAAGGCGTGGTTCGACAAGTGGCTCAAGGGAATCGACAACGGTGTCGACCGCTACGGACCGGTCAATCTCAAGCAGGTCGGCGACTCGTGGATCACCGCCCAGCAGTTCCCGCGCGCCGGGATGGAGCGCCAGCGGCTCTACCTCGATGACCGGCGCAGCGGTACCGCGGCACACGCGGTCCGGGACGGCAGCCTAACCCCCGTTGCACCCACATCCCGCGCTCGGTTGACCATCGCGCCCGGTCTGGCGACGATGTGTTCGCGCGACGCCGCACAGCAATTGGCCGGTGCCCTGGCGATCTTCCCCTTCTGCGCCGACGACGCCCGCATCTCCGAGCGCGCCGCACTGACGTTCACCACTCCCCCGATGACCACGACACGCAGCGTGTCCGGGTACGCCAACGTGCGGTTGAACACCGTTCTCGACGCCACCGACGGATACTGGACCGCCACCCTCAACGACGTCGCTCCCGACGGGACGTCGAAGGTGCTGACCTCCGGTCAGGTGATGGCGTCGCTGCGCGGATACGACGAGGCGAGGTCGCAGTTCGCGCCCAACGGCGACGTGATCGATCCGTTCTACGAGCTCACGTTGGCGTCACGCCAACGCGTCGTGCCGGGCCGCCCGGTGAGTGTCGACATCGGCCTGCTGCCGACCGAGGCACTCATCAAACCGGGCCACCGCCTGCGGATCGACGTGTTCGCGATGAACTTCCCGCGCGGTCTGCCGTTGCGTCCGCTGTTGAACGAGTCCGGACTCCGGCCGCAACACATCCAGCTCGACCCGAACCGTCCGAGCTTCGTGAACCTGCCGTTGTCGACGCCGGTGGGACCCCCTGCTCCCTGAGGAGCGCCCGGAGCTTGCGGAGGGCGCGTCACGAAGGGTCTTCGCAACCCGACTCACCAGGACCCTTCGTGACGCTCGCAAGCTCGCTCCTCAGGGAGCGGGTGGTGACGCCCGCGAGCTCGCTCTCAGTATCTACGGCTTGGCGGTCGTGGACTATGAAAGAACCCGTTGTGTCGGAGCGGGCCCAACCTCCGCTCCCTGAGGAGGCCGGAGCTTGCGGAGGCCGTCACGAAGGGTCCTGGCGAGATGACGTCGCCAACCCTTCGAGGCCCGTCGACCTCGACGCGCTCCTTCGTCGCTTGCTCGGCCCGGCGGCCAACGCTCCTCGTACCTCAGTATCTGCGGCCTGGCTGCCGTCGTGGGGTCGAAAGAACTGCATCGTTGCCGCCCTATCTTGAAGCGCAATCTCTGCCGAACTTGCGCTACTCGCGTGCACTGTGGCGCCGCATTCTCGTGACCGACGAACTTCAACTCGACTCCTAGACTTCGATCGAAGTCCATCGGTCGAGTTGAAGTCTGCCGGTCGCGGGCCCGGCGCCCTCCGTTGTTATCTGCTCTACCCGCAGGCCGCTTTGCGGACTCCGGAACCGCTGAACTGGCGTTCTTTCGGATCAGGGAGCCGGGGTGGGCGCGCCGGCCGCTTCGGCGTCGTCGGCCTGCCGCCCGTACCGAGTGGCCAGCCACGAGCAGATCATGAGCTGGATCTGGTGGAAGATCATCAGCGGCAGCACGATGAGGCCGACGGTGGTGCCGGCGAACAGGACGGTCGCTATGGGCAGGCCGGTGGCCAGGCTCTTCTTGGTGCCGCAGAACTGGATGGCGATCGTGTCGGCGCGGTCGAAGCCGAGCCGCTTCGGGAGCCAGCCGGTGATCGCGAGCATCACGATGACGAGCAGCAGCGAGATGACGGTCACGGCGATCACCTGACCCACCTCCACCGACGACCAGATGCCCTGGACGACCCCCTCGCTGAACGCCACGTAGACGACGAGCACGATGGCGCCACGGTCGGCCAGCTTGGTGATCTTCGCGTGCCGGGTGAAGAACGGGCCGACCCACCGGCGGGCGAGCTGCCCGAGCAGGAACGGCACCAGGATCTGCGCGACGATCTTCAGGACCGACGTCGCGTCGATGCTGATGTCGCCGGCGTTCTGCATCAGCGCGACCACCAGCAGCGGGGTCAGGAAGACGCCGAGGATGTTCGACGTGGATGCGCTGACGATCGCCCCGGCGATGTTGCCTCGGGCCATCGAGGTGAAAGCGATCGAGGACTGCACCGTCGATGGGACCAGGCATAGAAAGAGCAGTCCGGCATAGAGGTCCTCGCCGATCAACGGCTCGACAACCGGTTTCAGCGCCAGTCCCACGATCGGGAAGACGATGAACGTGAACGCGAGGATCGTGACGTGCAGCCGCCAGTGCCGGAGACCTTCGAGCGCCTCGCGTGGATGAAGTCGAGTGCCGTAGAGGAAGAACAGTGCGGCGATCGCGACGATCACCACCCAGTCGAGTGCCTCCGCCGCCGCGCCGCGAACCGGCAGGAATGCGGCCACCGCGACGGCGATGCAGATGGCCAGGATGAAGCCGTCGATCGGAGAACGATCGAGGAGATTCTTGAGAGTACGCATGGATGTGCCCCGAGATCAGTGATGTGAGACGACGCCGGCCGCCTCAGGCCTGGGCCGAGTCGCCTGCGCAGACGCCGCGCAACGAGCAGGCACCGCAGCTGCTGGTGCCGCAGTCGGCCGCCGGGGCCGAGGGGTTCTCGTCGGCGGCATGGCTGTGGGCGTCGCCGCCGGAACAGCAGGAACAGCCCTCGTCGTCGGCGGGTACGGCTGCAGCGGCGCGTACCCCGATCCCGCTGACCAGTCCGACCACCACGAGCGCGGCCACCAGCGCGACGAGTCCGAAGGCCAGTGCCCACCCGCCCGGGACGGCAAGGGTCGCGACGGCCCCCAGCGTGAGGATCACCGACGCGCCGAGAGTGCCCGGTCCGGCGATGCGGTTGGCGATGCGGAAAGCCTCGTCGGACCGCATGGTCTCCGCGGAGCGAACGCCGATCCAACGATTGCGCGGGAGGGTGCCGCGGAGTCCGCGGATTCCTACCACCGCCCAGAGTCCGGCCAGCACGAAGAGCAGTACGGCAACGGCGACGGACACGGCATTCACGACCCACAGCATACGACCGTGCGTCGTACCGAAGTGAATCGGTATCTGACGAGCCGGTGCCGCCCACGTCGGAGGCGACCGGATTGGGGGCGGCGACGGACAGGATTTACCCTGGTCGCGTGACTTCAGCCGAGAAGACGAGCGGCGACACCGCCGGCACGACCGCCCACCGCTACACGGCGGCGGTCGCCGGCGAGATCGAGCAGCGCTGGCAGCAGACCTGGTCCGACGAGCACGCCTACGAGGCGCCGAATCCCGTCGGGCCGCTCGCCGGTGACCTGTCCGCCTTCGGCGGCGGGGACGCCGACGCCGCCGACAAGCTCTTTGTGCAGGACATGTTCCCCTACCCGTCCGGCGCAGGCCTGCATGTCGGCCACCCGCTCGGCTTCATCGCGAGCGATGTCTTCGCGCGCTACCAGCGGATGACCGGCAAGAACGTGCTGCACACGATGGGCTTCGACTCGTTCGGCCTGCCCGCCGAGCAATACGCTGTGCAGACCGGCACCCATCCGCGCACCACCACCGAGCAGAACATCGAGCGCTACCTGGGCCAGATCCGACGGCTCGGGCTGGGCCACGACGAGCGCCGTCGGGTGGCCACCACGGACGTGGACTTCTACCGGTGGACCCAGTGGATCTTCCTGCAGATCTACAACGCCTGGTACGACACCGACCAGGGCAAGGCTCGGCTCATCTCCGAGCTGGTCGACGAATTCGCTTCGGGTGCACGAGCATTGGGTGGAAAGCATGAGGGGCGCCGCTGGGCCGACCTCTCCCCCGCCGAGCGCACCGAGATCCTCGACGACCATCGCCTGGTGTACCTGAGTGATTCGCTGGTGAACTGGTGCCCCGGACTGGGCACCGTGCTGGCCAACGAGGAGGTCACCGCCGACGGCCGCAGTGACCGCGGCAACTTCCCGGTGTTCCGGAAGCATCTGCGGCAGTGGATGATGCGGATCACCGCGTACTCCGACCGGTTGCTCGACGACCTGGATCTGCTGGACTGGCCGGACAAGGTCAAGACCATGCAGCGCAACTGGATCGGACGCTCGCGCGGTGCCCAGGTTCGCTTCGACGTGCCCGGCGTCGGCGGCATCGAGGTGTTCACCACCCGTCCCGACACCCTGTTCGGCGCCACCTACATGGTTCTCGCGCCCGAGCATCCGCTCGTCGGCGACCTCATCACCGGAGCATGGCCCGAGGGCACCGATGATCGCTGGACCCGCGGCGGGGCCGACCCCGCGGCCGCGATCGCGGAGTACCGCGCGTCGATCGCCGCGAAGTCCGACCTCGAGCGCCAGGAGAACAAGGAGAAGACGGGTGTCTTCACCGGGAGCTTCGCCGTCAATCCCGTGAACGGAGAGCAGGTTCCGGTCTTCGTCGCCGACTACGTCCTCATGGGCTACGGCACCGGCGCGATCATGGCGGTCCCGGCCCACGACGCCCGCGACCATGAGTTCGCGACGGTGTTCGGACTGCCGATCCGCGAGGTGATCGGCTCCGACACCGACATCGCCACCGAGGCGTACGTGGGCGACGGACCCCTGGTGAACTCCGGGTTCCTCGACGGTCGCAATGTCGAGGACGCGAAGGCGGCGATCGTCGAACGTCTCGAAGCCGACGGTATGGGCACCGGGAGAATCCAATACAAGCTGCGCGACTGGCTGTTCGCCCGTCAGCGTTACTGGGGCGAACCCTTCCCGATC
The DNA here is from genome assembly GCF_018132775.1 of Gordonia sp. SCSIO 19800. Lineage (NCBI taxonomy): Bacteria > Bacillati > Actinomycetota > Actinomycetes > Mycobacteriales > Gordoniaceae > Gordonia > Gordonia sp. SCSIO 19800. The sequence goes on from NZ_JAGRQM010000025.1 coordinate 26,518, forward strand.
GTCTACGACGCCGCCGGCCAACCCCACGCGCTGCCGGAATCGATGCTGCCGGTGGAGCTTCCGGAGGTCGACGACTATGCGCCGGTGTCCTTCGACCCCGACGACGCGGACAGCGAGCCGTCGCCTCCGCTGGCGAAGGCCACCGAGTGGATGACGGTGGAACTCGACCTGGGCGACGGCGTGCAGACCTACACTCGGGACGCCAATGTCATGCCCCAGTGGGCGGGCAGTTCGTGGTACCAGCTGCGCTACATCGACCCCACCAACTCGGAAACCCTGTGCGCCAAGGAGAACGAGGCGTACTGGATGGGGCCCCGGCCGGCACTGCACGGCGAGAACGACCCGGGTGGCCTCGACCTCTACATCGGTGGCGTCGAGCACGCGGTGCTGCACCTGCTGTACTCGCGGTTCTGGCACAAGGTCCTCTTCGACCTCGGATACGTCACGAGTCGCGAACCGTACCGAAAGCTGTTCAACCAGGGCATGATCCAGGCGTACGCCTACACCGATTCGCGCGGCATCTATGTGCCCGCCGAAGAGGTCACCGAAGAGAACGGCGAGTTCTTCTACAACGGTGAGAAGGTTCGCCGGGAGTACGGCAAGATGGGCAAGTCCCTGAAGAACTCGGTGGCGCCCGACGACATCTGCCGCGACTACGGTGCCGACACGCTGCGCGTCTACGAGATGTTCATGGGTCCGCTCGACCAGTCACGGCCGTGGGCCACCAAGGACGTGGTGGGGTCGCAGCGATTCCTGCAGCGCATCTGGCGACTCGTCGTCGACGAGGAGTCCGGTGCGCTCCGGGTCGCCGACACCGAGCTCGACGACGACACGAAACGGTTGCTGCACAAGACGATCGCCGGCGTCCGCGAGGACTACGACGCGTTGCGCAACAACACGGCGGTCGCCAAGCTCACGGTGCTGACCAACCACCTCACCAAGAACTTCGAGAAGACCGGCGCCCCGCGGGAGGCCGTCGAGGCGCTGGTGATCATGCTGGCTCCCCTGGCCCCGCACATCGCCGAGGAGCTGTGGCACCGGCTGGGTCGGGAGACCCTGGTGGTGCGGACCGCATTCCCGGTCGCCGATGAGGAGTGGCTGGTCGAGGACACCGTCGAGATCCCGGTTCAGGTCAAGGGCAAGGTCCGCAGTCGGATCACCGTCCCGGCCGACGCCGACGAGGAGACCCTGCGTGCCGCCGCGCTCGCCGACGAGAAGATCGTCGCGCTCCTCGACGGCGCCGAACCCCGCAAGGTCATCGTGGTGCCCGGTCGGATGGTGAACATCGTTCCCTGACGGCACCTCTCTGATCCGAGTGGGCCGTACTCATGCTCCCTGAGGTGCGAGCGAAGCGAGCCACGAAGGGCTCGCAAGGTGTCTCACCAGGCCCTTCGTGGCTCGTCGCTTTCGCTCCTCGCACCTCAGGGACCAGAGATCGACGCTCGCTCCTCAGGGATCCTAGGCCGGTCGTATCTACTTCGGCGGCAACTTCCGCGCGTAGTTCGAACCGATCGCAATCCAGCGGGAGAGCTGGCGGTCGGTGGCGATGCCGGCGTCGTCGACGCGTAGCCATCCCCGGAGCTCGCGTTCCGACATCACCATCGGCCGGGTGTGCGGGTACTCGAGGAGGCTCTCGGTCTCCTCGGGTGCGACGCGCACCATGATCCCGCCCTTGCCGCTGGCAGCGACGGCCATGTTGCCGTTGATCAGAAAGGCCAGCCCGCCGAACATGCGCTTCTCGTCGAGGCCGCACTCGGTCGCCAGCAGAGCACGGATGCGGTAGGCCAGTTCCTCGTCGTACGCCACCGGTCCACATTATTCGGCTTCGGTCACGAACCGGGACTTGGCAACGAACTTACTGCGCAGTAAGGTACTGCCATGGCGATCAACCTGGAGCTCCCGAAGAAGTTCGATTCGACGGTCGAGCGCACCCACATGGCTGCCGAGCACCTCTTCCGGCCGATCTCGCGCAAGTACGACCAGGCCGAGCACGAGTACCCGGTCGAACTCGACGAACTGGCGAAGCTCGCCAAGCAGAGTCGCTCCACGGAGAAGTCCGCCGACGCCGAGAAGTCCGCCTCCGACGCTCCGTCGGTGAACGGCGCGAACATGCGCGGCCTCCTGTCGGCTCTGGAGATGAGCTGGGGCGACGTGGGCCTGCTGCTCTCCATTCCCGGTCAGGGCCTGGGCAATGCCGCGATCGCGGCCGTGGCGAACCCCGAGCAGCTCGAACGCTTCGGCGACGTATGGGCGGCGATGGCCATCACCGAACCGAGCTTCGGTTCCGATTCGGCGGCGGTCTCCACGACCGCGACCCTCGATGGCGACGAGTACATCCTGAACGGCGAGAAGATCTTCGTGACCGCGGGATCGCGCGCCGACCACGTCGTCGTGTGGGCGACCATCGACAAGAGCGTCGGACGCGCGGCCATCAAGAGCTTCGTCGTGCCGATGACCACCGAGGGCGTCACCGTGGCCCGCCTCGAGCACAAGCTGGGCATCAAGGCCTCCGACACGGCCGTCATCCGGTTCGAGAACGCGCGGGTCCCCGCCGAGAACCTGCTCGGCTCGCCGGAGATCGACACCAAGAAGGCCTTCGGCGGGGTCATGCAGACCTTCGACAACACTCGTCCGGTGGTCGCCGCGATGGCCATCGGGCTCGGTCGCGCCTCCCTGGAGGAGCTGCGTCGGATGCTGGAGGAAGCGGGTCACGAGATCGACTACGACCGTCCCGCGTCGTCGCAGCACGCCACCGTCGCCGAGTTCATCCGCCTCGAATCCGATTGGGAGGCCTCGTGGTTGCACACGGTGCGGGCGGCGTGGATGGCAGACAACAAGCAGCCCAACTCGACCGAGGCATCGATGTCGAAGGCGAAAGCCGGTCGGACCGTCACCGACATCACCAACAAGACCGTCGAGATCGGTTCCACGGCAGGCTATTCCGAGACGTCACTGGTGGAGAAGTGGGCGCGTGACTCGAAGATCCTCGACATCTTCGAGGGAACCCAGCAGATCCAGCAGCTGATCATCGCCCGGCGCGTGTTGGGGAAGAGCTCAACCGATCTGACGTAAGACTCTCGAGAGTCGGCCGCGAGCCCACCGGTCGCGACCGCCGAAGAACTCATCTGCAGACCTCAACTCGACCGCCAGACCTCGATCGAAGTCTGGCGGTCGAGTTGAAGTCCGGGTGTCGTCGAACGTCCTCAGACCTGCGCGATGAGCCACGCCGCGATCGTCTCGGCATTGTCGCGGTCGGTGGCCACGCCCGCATGCCCGGTGAACCGGTCGGAGTACGTGACGCGCACCCCGGCGCGCCGATAGGTCTGCACCAAGCCGGACACCAGCGGTTGCGGCGACACGGTGTCGACGGTGCCCGAGTCGATGCGGACCGGTAGCCCCCGATCAAAACGCAGTCGGTCGACGTCGTTGTCGCGCAGCACTTTCAACAATGCGGACTTCATCTCGTCGCCGCGCGGTCCCAGGAGCTGGGCCGGTGCGAGGCCGCCAAACGAGTCCGGTGAGGTCAGGTCGGCGTAGCAGCGGGCCTCGACCTGCGGACGGAGCCTGCTCGCCGCCGCGCTGAGCCCGCCGTTGGACATCAACTCGTCGAACTCGGGATCGGCTGCGGCCGCGCCATATCCGATGAGAGCGGCCAATCCCATCAGTTCGTTGATCGCGGGACCGGACACCGGAACGTGGGACGCCCCATCGAGGAGCGCGGCCACCTGCGTCGGCGGTGCGAGTGCCGACACCGCGCGGAGTCGGAGGTCGCCCCATTCCGATAACGGCCGCGCCGCGGCGGCCAAGGCGGCGACGGCGCCCTCGGAATGCCCGGCCACGACGACGTCGCGGCCGATCCGTCGGTCGTGATACGCGACAGCCAGCGCCATGTCGACCGTCGATCGCGCCAGCGAGTCGCCGATGAGATACGGGTGCGGCCCGGGCCCGCCGATACCCTCGAAGTCGGGCCGTGCCACGGCGAATCCGGCGTCGAGCAACCGGCCGACGATGCCGTCACCTGACGTCATGCGGGGAAGTTCGGAATGACCGGCATTGGCCTGCGACGGCGCGCATCGGTCTGCAGCGCCGACCGTCATGTGATTCCACACGGCGAGCGGCCAACCCCCGGCGGGCGGCCGCGTCGACGGTGTGAGCAGCGTGCCGGTCATCTCCGTCGGGAGACCGCGGATGGACGTCGAGCTGTATCGCACGCGCAATGTCGAACCCGCTTGGGGGAGTGCGATGACCGGGTCCGTCACGGTCTCGGAGTCGACGATGCGCGGGACCACGTGAACACCGGCCGGCGAATCCGGCCCCGGACCTCCCGCCCTGGCGGGAGCCTGCACGGTCAGCACCGTGGCGAAGGTCAACGCGACTCCGACGACCGCGGCGAGAAGCCGTCGGCCGCCGATCGATCTCGTGTCCTTCGCAAGAAGGGTGGGCAACGTCACCCGTAGCAGAGTAACCGGGATCCGGGTGCGCCGCGCCGCCTCGGCGGGTCGCAGCACAGATCAGCGCAGGAGACGTTGGCGCAGTGCGGCTTCGCGCGCGAGCCGTTCGGTGTCGCGGCGGCGGCGCTCGGCCATGATCGCCGACAACACGTCTTCGAACGGGGCGCCGGGCGGGGGAGCGGGTGCGACGAACGGCGCGACGTCGAACACGATCCTCCGGGCGGCATGGGCTCTCGGCTCGGGCTTCATGCCGTGGCGGCCGTTGAGGAACTGGCGGATGATCACCGCGAGTGGGTCGGGGAGGGCGGCCATGTCGGCGGACACGGCCCACGAGTGCAGGCCGGGCGGCATCTCGATGGGTGCCTGCTCGACGAGTCGGTGGCGGTCGCGGATGACGTAGGTCCCGGCGAGCAGGTCGCCCAGTCGCTTGCTCTTGCGCGAGATGGCCGCCGAGATCAGCGCTGGGAGTCCCAGGCACGCATACAGTTCGACGAAGCCGACTAGTGCTCGGGTCAGGGAGTGACGGAACCCGGTCGGGCCCGCGTCATCGCGGACTGTTCGGAGGCCCAGGACGAGGTGTCCCACGGTCTTCCCCGGGGTCACGGTCTCCAGCAGGGTCGGGAGTGCGACGACGGCGACGATCGGGATCAGGGTGTTGATGGTTCCCCGCCACGCCTCGCTCGCCTCGCCGGCGACCTTGAACGACAACCACCACAGGAACAGCCACAGTCCGAACCCCAGCAGGACGTCGATGATGCCGGAGAGAATCCGGTAGCCCAGGTTCGCCGGCGGGAGTGCGAGAGCGACCGCCTCGCCGGAGACGAGGTCGTTGCGTCCGACGCCGACCGTCGTCGTGGCGCCCGCGCCCCATGCGACCGGCCCGGGTCGGCCGGCGACGGGTGCGCCCGGGCCCGCGGGGGGCCGAGGCGGCACTGGACGAGACATCACGCCTCACCCTACGACGCAATTCGTCGACAGGGCATCGGGAACTCACAGCCCCGACGTCCGCTGAATGACACGTGCCGCGGAGGTGAGAATGCCCGATACGCTGGCCGAGTGGATCTCGACGCCTATGTGTCCGCGCACCGCGCGACGTGGGAGCGGCTCGATGCGCTCTCGCGGCGCCGCCGACTCACCGGTGCCGAGGCCGACGAGATGATCGACACCTACCAGCGGGTGGCCACCCACCTGTCGGTCATCCGGTCGACGGCGCCCGATGCCTCGCTGGTGGCATACCTGTCGGGCCTCCTGGCCCGCGCCCGCGGTCGCGCGACCGGAACCCGGGTCAGCACGCCGGCGACGGTGATCGAGTTCTTCACCCGGTCGTTCCCCGCGGCCCTGTACCGGATGCGCTGGTGGTGGCTCTCGGTGATGGGCGGCTCGCTCGGTGCGGCCGTGATCATGACGTGGTGGGTCCTGGCGCACCCGCGGATCGAGAGTTCGTTCGCATCGCCCGCGGAGATCGAGCGTCTCGTCACCAACGACTTCGAGAACTACTACAGCGAATACGAGGCGACCTCGTTCGCCGCTCGCGTGTGGACCAACAACTTCTGGCTGGCCGCGCTGTGTATCGCGTTGGGGGTCTTCGGGTTCCCCGTGATCTGGATGCTCTACACGAACATCCTCAATCTGGTCGTCGTGGCGTCGATCATGATCCGGCACGGTCGTGGTGACCTGTTCTTCGGACTGATCCTGCCGCACGGAATGCTCGAACTGACCTGCCTGTTCGTCGCCGCGGGCGTGGGCCTGCGGATCTTCTGGGCCTGGGTGGCGCCGGGGAATCGAACGCGTGCAACGGCTCTCGGGGAGGAGGGCCGGGCAGCGGTCGGTGTCGCGCTGGGTCTGGTCGTCGTGCTGCTGCTGTGCGGGGTCATCGAAGCGTTCGTCACGCCGTCCCCGCTACCGACCTGGGCCCGGATCGGCATCGGTGTGACGGCGTGGACGCTGTTCATGGCGTACGTCTTCGTCGCCGGGCGCCGCGCGTACGAGTACGGCGACACCGGAGATCTCGACGAGGCAGCTCGCGGGCTCACCGTCCCGACGGCGAGATAGCGGCCCGTCGACGTCGAACCGGAATGGAACGACGCCTACGATCACCGGGGAGAGTCGACGACGACGAAGGGGAACACTCTGATGGCAACTCGCAAGGGATCACTCGACGCTGTTTCGCTGCTGGGCGGGGGACTGGCCGCCACCGGGGTTGCGCACTTCATCAAGCCCGAGATCTTCGGCCCTATCACCGAGCCGGTATTCCCCGACGACACCACCACCTGGACCTACCGCAACGGTGCCTGCGAGACCGCTATTGGCCTCGCACTGGTGTCGCCGCGGACCCGCCGGCTGGGCCTGGCCGGGCTGGCCGGTTACGTCGGGTTCCTCGGTTACCGGGCGGCTCTCGCGAAGAAGTGACCGTGGGGCGGAGGTGACGCCGCAGAGTGCGGGATCAGAACCGTCCGAACTCCGCCATCGCGTCGGCGAGGGTCATGCCGTTGCGGATGGCGGCACGGACGTCGATCTCCTTCTCCGTCATGGTCTCCGCTGCCTCGAGCACGACGTCGGCGATCCCGGCGGGGATGACGATGACACCGTCGTCGTCGCCGAGGACGAAGTCGCCGGGCTCGATGACGACCGGTTGCCCGGATGCGCCCGGCATGGTGACGGGTTGCTGCCACGTCTCGACGCGCCAACGGCCGCTGGTCTGCACCGAGGTCGGATAGCAGGAGAACGTCGTGAAACCGATCTCGTGGAGCCATCTCTTGTCGCGCACACCGCCGTCGACCACTGCGCCGACGGAGCCCCGCTGCATCATGCCGATCGCGACGAGTTCACCGAAGTAACAGACGCCCCGGCCGTTCCCCTGCCACACGGAGACCTCGTCCGGGCCGATCTGGCTGCACGCCTGCGCTTTCAGCGGGTCCCGTCCCGGGGCGGCGCTCATCGCGCCCGAGATGGTGAACGCCCACCCGGCCAGCCGTTCGCGTCCGGCCACACACCTGATGTCGGTGGCGAGCGCCTGATCACGGTGGCCCAGGTCGTCGAGGACGTCGGCGACGTTCGCGACGTCGACGGCGAGGAAGCGGGAGCGGATGAGTGCGCGGTCGGTGGTGGTGCGCATGGGCATCGGCGGCTGACTTTCGGTGAGGGCGGGCGAGAAGCGGGGGACGAACTGCTGTCGCATCAGGTGTCCTGACGCGTGCGCATCCGCAGGCGGCGGAACGCGGTGAACAGGACGACGACGGCCAGGACTCCGTAGAGGACCCAGGTGATCGCGCTGCCGACCAGCACGCTCGGATCGCCACCACTCGACATCATCGCGTTGCGCAGGCTGGTCTCGGCAAGGGGGCCGAGGACGACGCCGATCATGACGGGGGCGAGCGGGAAACCATAGCGTCGCAACAGATATCCGACGAAGGCGATGGCGATGACCAGGATGAGGTCGGTGATCGCGGCCGAGGTCGCGTAGACACCGAGCACGCAGAACACCGCGATCCCCGCGTAGAGGTAGTGCCTGGGGATCAGCAGCAGTTTCGCCCAGATGGCGGCGAACGGCATGTTGAGGATCAGCAGCATGACCAGGCCGATGAACAGGCTGGCGATGAGCGTCCAGACGAGATCGGCGTTGCGTTCGAAGAGCAGGGGGCCGGGCTGCAGGCCGTACTGCTGGAATGCGGCCAGCATGATCGCCGCGGTGGCGGAGGTGGGCAGACCCATCGCGAGCAGCGCTCCCATCGCGGTGCCCGACGTCGCGTTGCCCGCCGCCTCCGGTCCCGCGACGCCGCGGATGGCGCCCTGTCCGAACTGGGGGTCGGGTCGTTTGCGGTCGAGACGACGCTCGGTTCCGTAGGCGAGGAACGTCGGCACCTCCGCGCCGCCGACCGGGATGACGCCGAAGGGGACGCCGAAGCCGGTGCCGCGCAACCACGCCGGAAGCGCCTCGCGGAACTCGGCGCGCTTGAGGAAGGGCCGCCCGATGACGGCGTCCGCGTCCGGCGCACGCGTGCGGTGGATGCGGGAGGCGACGTAGAGGACCTCGCCCAGGGCCAGGGTGCCGACGGTGATGACGATGATGCTGATGCCATCGAACAACTCGGGCGCGCCCATCGTGAAGCGCTGGGTGCCCGAGATGCCGTCGATCCCGATGACCGCGAGGATCAGCCCGATGAGGAGTCCGGTCAGACCCTTGATGACGGAGTCGGAGACCACCGAGGCAATCGCGATGAAGGCGAAGACGGCGAGGGCGAAGTATTCGGCGGGACCGAATTGAATGGCGAGATCGGCGAGCTTGGGTGCGAAGAACACGACGATGGTCGTCGCGATCATGCCGCCGATGAAGGCGCCGATCGCGGCGGTGGCGAGGGCTTGGGCGGCGCGCCCGCGTTTGGCCATCCGATGGCCCTCGAATGATGTTGCGATGGCGGTGGACCCGCCGGGCGTGTTCATCAGGATGCCCATGGTCGAGTCGCCGAACAGGCCGCCGAAGTAGACGCCCGCGAACATGATGAACGCGGCGGTGGGGTCGAGGGTGAAGGTCACCGGCAGCAGCAGTGCGACGGCCATCGCCGAGCCGAGGCCCGGGAGCACACCCACCGCGGTACCGAGCAGCGCGCCGATGAAGACCCAGAGCAGGTTCATCGGGGTGAGCGCCTGGGAGAAACCCTCCAGCAGGAGTGAGACGTTGTCCATCAGAACAGCCCTCCCAGGATGCCGGCGGGGAGGTTCAGCCCGAGACCCGCCGAGAAGAACGCCTGCACCGCACAGGAGACGACGAGCGACACCGCGATGTCGAGGACCGGACGGGTGGAACCCATGGCGTGGGCGACGATCCAGAACAGCAGCGCAGCGGACAGGATCCAACCCAGCGGGATCAGCAGCACGGTGAAGGCGATGAGTCCGGCCAGGACGAGACCCAGTGCGCGCCAGTCACTCTGCGTTCGCCACTGACCGGTCGCGGGCGGCACGATGTCGGGATCGGGCTCGTCGGGGTGACGCAGGGTCTGCACGGTCAGGAGTCCGGCGATCAGGTAGGCGCAGACCGTCAGGATGATCGGGAAGAACGCGGGTCCGGGAGTCGCTGCGCTACCCGGGATGTCCATCCCGATGATGCCGGCGGTCAGGTAGACGGCAAGTGCGAGCATGAGGCCCGCGACGATTAGACCGCTTCGTCCGGTGAGCGGTCGGCGCGCGCGGTCCGATCCGTGTCCGTCGTCGAGCGTCGTGCCGGCGGGTTGTGCCGCCGCATTATCAGTCGTCATGATGGGCGGCCTTCACTGCCAGTACCGGGACCTCGGCGTCGATGAGGATGCGCTGTGCGTTCGAGCCGAGCAGGAGTTTCCCGACGCGCGACCGGCGCCGCAGGCCGACGACGATGAGATCGGCGGACAACTCCTCGGAGACGTCGATGAGTTCGGCGGCCGGATCGGAGTCCTCGCGACGGTGGCCGATCCAGCGAATCGCGGTGTTGTTGCCGGCGTTCTCGACAGGGGCGAAGTCGGGCTCGGGAATGCCACCGTCGTCGTCGACAGCGGGGGTTTCCATGTCGAAGACGATCAGTTGAGAGCTCTCGTTGCGCGCGAGGCGCCGGCCGTGTTCGAAGGCCGCTCGACCTTCGGGGGTGTGGGCGAAAGCGACGAGGATGGGCATGGGTTCTCCGTGATGTCGTGTGGGGCAGGGGTTGTGCAGTGCGGGTTCGCCGACGGGCGGTCAGTCAGTACCCGAGGTCGGCCCAGATGCCGCGGACGAACTCCGATTGCTGGTCGATGACCTGGTTGAATCCGTTGCCCGGCGTGAACGTGTCGGACCAGTTGTTGCGCTGCAGTGCATCTCGCCACTCGGGTGATTCGACGACCTCGGTGACGATCGCCTCGAGTTCGGTGCGCTGGTCATCGGTGATGCCCGGCGGTGCGACCACTCCGCGCCAGTTGGTGAGGGTGACGTCGTAACCCAGTTCGGACAGGGTCGGCAGATCGATGGATGGGACCGGCTCGGGAGCCGAGATCGCCAGCGCGCGTAGATTTCCGGCGGTGATCTGGTCGACGAAATCCTCGTAACCACTGACCGAGGCCTTGATCGTCCCGGACATGAGTGAGGTCGCCAGTTCGCCACCACCGGAGTAGGCGATGTAGTTGACCGCGGCGGGGTCGATACCGTTCTCCCGAGCCATCTGGCTGATGATCATCTGGTCGACGCTGCCCAGCGAACCGCCACCGAACGTGAAGTTCTTGGGGTCCTTCTTCCATTCGGCCATCAGCTCTTCGATGGTCGTGATCGGAGAATCAGCCGGTACGACGACGACGTCGTAGTCGTCGGCGAGCCGCGCGATGGGGGTGACGTCTCCGAGATCCACGTCGGACCCGTTGATGTTGATCGCGCCCAGCATCGTGATGCCCATGACCATGATCGTGGTGGCGTCGCCGGTCATCCCCGCGAACTGGCTGAGTCCGATCGTGCCGCCGGCACCGGGGATGTTGACGACCTGCGAGTTGTTGACGATGTTCTGGGCTCGCAGCGCCTGCTGCATCTCGCGCGCCGCACCGTCCCAACCACCACCGGCGGCCGCGGGCGCGATCAGGGTCAATTGCGATCGCGCGTCGGCGCCGCCCTCGCTACCGGCCGCGTCGACGACGCCGACGACGACGATCGCCGCGGCGACCAGTGCGCCGAGTGCCTTCACGAGCGTGGGAACACGTCTCGGCGGGCGAGGTGCCGGGGTCTTGTCGGCCGACTCGTCGGTACCGGGGGGTGGCAGGGTCATGCGGTCCTCGTCTTCGTTCGGGGTCGGGTCCCGAGGCCGAGAGCTACCAACATCGTCTGACTCGATTCTGCTGCGGATGTGAGGACAACCACGTCGGTGGTCACATCGGAAGTGTTGGCGTAACCGTCGTCACAGTCACGCTTGGGCGCATAAGTATCGTTTTGCGCTTTTCGCGCGCGCTCGGCGTCGCACAGTTATAGATTATAAGCTATGACGGTGATGCAGGCCACAGGGGCTGGGAAAGTGGGGCAGCGGCCAGGTCAGCCGGCGACGGGGTCCTCGGTGAGCGCATCGATGGCACGACGTCCGAGACTGTTGCCGATGTGCTCGCGCATCACCGCGTCGGCACGCTCGGTGTCACCGTCGGCGACGGCCTCCATGATCGCCCGGTGCTCGGCGGTGACCCGCGACCGGTCGTCGGGTGAATCGCCCCGGTGGGAGAGGCCGATGACTCGGTAACGATCTGCTTTGTCCCAGAGTCGTTCGAGGATGTCGATGAGAACGGGGTTGCCCGAAGCGCGGTACACCGTGCGATGGAATTCCCGGTGTCGGACGAGGGCATCGACATCGGACGCGCTGGCGATGGGCGACAGTCGATCGAAGGCGTTGCTGACGGCCGCGATGTCGGCCGCGGTTCGCGTCCGTGCGGCGAGCGCCGCTGCCAGCGGGTCGAGGTTCTCGCGTACCTGGTAGAGGTGGCGCGCCTCATCGGCGGATACGGGCGTCACCCGAGCGTCTCGGTGGGCCTCGAGTTCGACCATGCCCTCGGCGGACAGTCGGCGGATCGCCTCGCGAAGAGGAGTCGTGCTGACGCCGATCTCGGCGGCCAGCTTGGCCTGGGGGATCACCGCGCCAGCCGGCAGGACTCCGGTCAGGATCCGCCGCTGGAGTTCGGCGTATGCGTAATCGTTCTTGGTGAACATCCCGCCTGGTGCAGTCATGGCGGGCCTCCCGGCAGTGGTCATGGGACGTCGAGATCCGGCAGCGCCGGACGTCGCGATGATAGCACCGGTGGTGCAAGTTATAGGTTATAACCTATGGTGGGACCCATGAGTGGAGTTGAACGCCGCGCGCAACCCGATCTGCCGGTGGTCGATGTCGAGCGGCGGGTCGGGTCCGACGTGTACCGGCAGTGGCCCACGGTTGTCCGTCTACTCGCCGAGAACGTGACTCGCCATGCCGACGCCGAGACGCGCGATCGAGCCCTGGACGACATGACCCGCTGGCTTCGCGCCGGCACCAGCGACGCCGAGATCCCGTATGTGCCGGGCCGGTTGCTGATGCACGACACCACCAGCACGCCCGCCCTCGTCGACATCGCCGCGATGCGTGACGCGGTTGCCGCCCGAGGCGGGGATCCAAGGGCGTTGAGTCCCCGCCTGCCGGTGGAGGTCTCGGTGGACCATTCGCTCGCGGTCGAGTCGTTCGCGCGCCGCGATGCCGCCGCGGCCAATCTCGCCCACGACATGCGCCGCAACGCGGAGCGGTATCGCTTCCTGGCCTGGGCGTCGACAACGATGGACACCGTGCACATCAACCCGCCGGGTACCGGGATCATGCACACGATCAACCTCGAACAGCTCGCCACCGTGGTGACGGTGGAGAAGGTCGGTGGCATGGACCATGCGGTACCCGACATGATGCTCGGTACGGACAGCCACACGCCCATGATCAACGGGCTCGGTGTATTGGGCTGGGGCATAGGAGGTCTGGAAGCCGAGACGGTGATGTTCGGCATACCGACCACACTGCGGATCCCCGAGGTCGTCGGAGTCCGCCTCACCGGGACGCTCTCCGCGGGCGTGCTGGCCACGGATCTCGCGCTGGTAGTCACGCACCGTCTGCGCGAGATCGGGGTCACGGGTGAGTTCGTCGAGTTCTACGGGCCGGGCGTATCGGCACTGACGGTGGGCGAACGGGCGGTGATCGCCAACATGGCCCCGGAATACGGTGCCACCACCGGGTTCTTCCCCGTCGACGCACAGACCGTCCGATACCTGGCCGACACCGGACGTACCGCAGAACACTGCGAGCTCGTCGAGTCGGTGACACGACGGCTGGGACTGTGGTTCGACCCCGATGCCGAGCCGCGTTTCACCCGCACGATCGACATCGACCTGGGTGCGGTGGTCCCGTCGGTGGCCGGTCCGCGTCGTCCGCAGGACCTGGTCCCGGTGACCGAGTTGCCGGCGACCTTCGACGCCGAGGCGCCTTCTCGATGTGACGACGACATCCCGATGCCCGCCTTCCCGATTGCCATCGCGTCGATCACGAGCTGTACCAACACCTCTGACGCGCGCCTCCTCATCGCCGCGGGTCTGGTCGCCCGCCGCGCACGGGAGCGAGGGATGCGGGTGCCGGAGTATGTGAAGACCTCCCTCGCGCCGGGTTCGCCCTCTGCCGCCGGCGTGCTCGAGCGGGCCGGTCTCACTGACGACCTGTCCGCGGTCGGCTTCGACATCGTCGGATTCGGTTGTGCCACCTGCATCGGCAACTCGGGACCGCTGGCGGCGGAGATCACCGCGGTGGCTGAGTCGCGCACCCGGAAGCCGGTCGCTGTTCTCAGCGGCAACCGCAACTTCCCCGGCCGCGTACACCCGGACCTCGAACTGGGCCTGCTGATGTCGCCGCCGATGGTGATCGTCTTCGCGCTCGCGGGTGATGCGGCGATCGATCCCACCTCGGAACCGATCGGCGTCGACGCCGACGGACAGGACGTGCTGCTCGCTGATCTGTGGCCCGCGCCGGAGGAGATCGACGCGCTCACCGATGCAGCGCGGCGTCCGCGCGATGTCGTCGACGACTTCGTCTCCGCGTCCCGCAATCCGGCATGGGACGCACTCGATGCACCGGATGGGCCGCTGTTTCCCTGGGACCCGTCGTCGACGGCCCTGCGGCGTCCTCCTTTCGCCGATGACGGCTACGCGCACACCATGCTCGGGGAGTACACCGCGCATCCCCTGCTCGTGCTCGGCGACGACATCACCACCGACCACATCTCCCCGGCCGGGGCGATCAAGCCCGACAGCCCGACCGGTCGATACCTCGTGGAGCGGGGTGCGGAACCGGGCGACCTGAACGTCTACGCCTCCCGGCGCGGCAATTGGGAAGCCATGCTGCGGGGCGGCTTTCAGAACAAGAACGTCCGCAACGCGCTCGCACCGGATGCGGCTCCCGCGCACACTGTCCACGCCCCCACGGGCGAGGTCGTGTTGCTCCCGGAAGCCGCCCGACGCTATGCCGACGCCGGCGACGCAGTGGTGATCGTCGCCGGGGAACGGTACGGCATGGGCAGCTCGCGCGACTGGGCGGCGAAGCTGGTGCGTCTTCTCGGAGTGCGGGCCGTGCTCGCGCGCAGTTTCGAGCGGATTCATCGGTCCAATCTGATCGGTGTCGGCGTCCTGCCGTTGCTCATCCCCGCTGACGTCGACGGCGGGTTGCAGGACCTGCAGCCCGGAGACCGACTGCACGTCAACGGGACTGCCGACGCCGTCGAGCGCGGGACGGTGACGGTCGTGGTCCGACGGGTCGACGGTTCCGAGATGCGTTTCGACGCGCAGGTGGCCGCCGAGACCGATCTGGATCGTCGGCTTCTCCGACGCGGCGGAGTCATCCCCAGCATTCTCGACGAGCAACTCGTGCGGTGACCTCGCGGGCCGGGGGGTGGCAACGCGTAGCTGCCAGCGAATTCACAGTGATCGGTCAACCCCCTCATAACCTGCGAGTTCACTCTCGATACATGAGAAAGAACAAGCACATCTCCTCGGTCCCGCTCGTCGTCCTCGACGACCCTGCTGCCATCGACCACGCGTACGACCTGTTCCGTCGCGACATCCCGCTGGCTGTCGTCAGCAGTGAGTACTCGGCGGTTCTCCCTTTCATGCTCGGCAACAACGGGCACACCGCGGCATTCGTCGCCGACGTCGACGACCCCGATCAGCTCGCGGAGGCGATTGTGATCATCGAACGTCGCTTCGGCCGGGTCGGCTCGGTGATCCGCTACGCGGCCGACATCCCGGCGGTGGCGGTGTGAGTGTCGTGGAGGAGTGAGATCGGACCGGCGGCGGTCCTCGAGAAGGTCATGACGTTCGGCTTCTTGCGTGGCTTCGCGCTGCCTCCGATCGCGTGCACGCGCGGCTCGCGGAGGGGCCAGTATTGCGGCGAGTCGGGTGGTGGTGCGCCGCGGAATGTCCCCTGTCGCAACGGTGTGCGGTGAGGGCTTTCCTGCGCGGCTGCTCGAACCGGATACGGCGCGGGTTCGGAGGTAGGTCGTCGAGGGTTTCGAGGGAACCGCTGCCGTCACCCGCTGTCGGGGTGCCCGGCCAGGGCTGGCCGAGGCGTGGACGGACGTGGTCTGTCGCGGCGCCGGCAAACCCGCCAGGGATCGAGGTGTCATTGCGACGTGGTGAGGAATACAAGGATGGCGGCCAGGGTGATGAGGTAGGCAAGGGCCCACCGTAGGTCGTGGTGCGGGGTGGGCGGGGTGTAACGGTGAAATGTGAGGCTGCGAGAGGTCATGACTGCGAGTTCGATCCAAGTGGTGGGATTGGGGTTGTGCGACAACAAGAGTCGTCGCAGGGCCGACGCTCGTCCCGAAACGCCACCCTGAGCTCGAGGCGTCCAAGTCACTACGCCTCGGGAGGCGTGGCCCGGCCGTAGAGGTGTGTGACGCGGTCAGCGCCGTCGAGCGGAAGCCAGCTGCTGTCGAGGCATGCTGTGGCGGCCGCGGGCACCCATGCTGGCGGTCAATGCCGGGCCGGGCGTGCGTCGTTGCTGGTCATGGGTGCCGGGTGTGGCTGGTACCGGTGTTTCGGATTGATCCGGGTGGAGACGTGGCCGGCCCATGACGTGGGTCCACCAGTGCTGCAGCGGGCTGGGGTCGGGCCAGACGATCGGGTGAAGTTCAGGGGCGGGGGCCGACATCGGTTGGGTCCTTCCTGGGTCATGTCGTCGGAACGTGCCGGGGGTGAACGTCGTGTTCCTAGATAGCACTCGTCTGGGTGAATCGCCACCCGATGCCGAAAGCGGACTACTGCTCTGCTCTTGGGGCGAGTGCTGTTGTGCCGGTGGAGGACTGAGTGCGTTGATCATCGAAAAGATGCTTGGCACTCACTGGCGTTGAGTGCTAATCTGATGGCGCGCAGTGATGGTTGATGTGGTGCCGTCAGCGTGGCGGCACCCGTGGATCAAGGAGGTGTTTGCGATGCTGGGTATCGATCCGTTCTCCATGGTTGATGACTGGGCTCGAGGACTTCTCACCGGCGAGTCCGGCGCTGGCCGACGTACACCGCGATTCATGCCGATCGATGTGTACAAGGTCGACGACCACTATTCGTTGATTGCCGACCTGCCTGGTGCTGATCCTGGTTCGATCGATCTCAACGTCGACAACGGGGTGTTGACCTTGTCGGCGCATCGCAGCGCACTCTCGGATGAGGGTGTGCAGTGGTTGGCCAACGAGCGTTTCGCCGGCACCTATCGTCGGCAGATCACTCTGGGTGAGGGTGTCGATCCGGCGAAGATCTCTGCTGCCTATGACAACGGTGTGCTCACGGTGACGATCCCGGTGGCCGAGAGAGCCAAGCCTCGCAAGGTGGCCATCGAGCATTCCGGCGACGGACGTCAGGAGATCACCGCCGGCTCCGAGGCGGCCTCGGGCTGACTGACCGGGGAGGTGGTTCGTCACTGTCACCCCAGTACCGGGAGGTCTGAGATGATGATGGGCTGCGTCACGGCTGCGTCGCCAGCCGGATGTGTCGACGTGATCGACGCCGAAGACACCTGGCTGGCCGCTGAAATCGATGCTGTCTTCGCGCAGGTCGGCGATCCGCAACAGGTGCTACCTACCCTCACGTGCGGGGTCGCCACCGTTCGGCGCCGGGTACCTGGTTCAAGCCGAACCGCCGCTCGCATCGCGCACCTGCGGCCGCGACACCGAGTGGTGAGGCGAGGTGGGCGGCAGCGTGGCCCGCCCACCTCGATCTGAGAGCTTCTGAAAGACGCCTGCGTCCGGGAGCCGGAGGGGTTGGCGGTCTCGGGCTCCGGGCGATCGCAGGCAGAAATGGACAAGGATGACACCCGCCGTCCTCCCCGGCGGCCGAGTGCCATCCTTGTCCATATTCAGTTCGACTGATGGACCTTTGCGGATCGCTGATACTGCCGTGATCGCTGTCACGCATCGAGCGTGGCGTGGCATGACCCGAGTGAGGTGGGCGGCCCAGGTTCATTCGGGTGTCTCATGACGAGCCCGACACTTTTGAACAGCCCGACAGTCGATGCTGCTCGCTAGTTGTCTTGGTTAGTGGCACAGTCGCATACGTTGTCACAGATTGAGTGCACTCTGAGCGTCCGCGTCGCGCCGAAGCTGTGATCGATCGGCTCCTCGAATGCCATGCCAGCAAGATGTTCGTGATCATGGTCAGTGTCGGGAACATAGTGATGCATCGGACGCGAAAAGCAGCAACGAGTGACTGTGCAGTGGTAGCGGAGCGTGCCGGTTGCTCTCGACTGTCGGTGTCCGTCGTCTCGCCTCGAGAGCAGAGGATGAAGGCTGTCTGTCAAGACCAACTTCACAACGTCTCGGGCGACGCGCGACACAGCTGTGGGAATGCAACGACACCGGTGCCAGCGGAGACACCTCGCGTGGTCGGCGCCGCCGGCATACACAAGATTGAAAACGATTGTCGAGCAGTCACTGTCATGACGAAGACCATCAATCGCGCCGGTCAGAGCAACCCTCGCGACTTGAGTAACAGATAGTGATCGGCGAGCTTGGCGGCCAGCTTGTCCGGTGGGGCATCCACCACGTCGACGCCGAGCCGGCCCACCGCGGTGGCGGTTCGGTCCCGCAGGGTGAGTGTGCGTGCCGCGGCCGCCGCATCGTAGATTTGCGCGGCGTCGGCGCGCTTGGTGAGCATGGCGTCGAGGGCGGGGTCGGCGACGGAGCCGATGATGACCTTGTAGCGCTGCGCCAGCACTGCCAGCGGGGGCAGCAGCGACTCCTCGACAGCTGCGGGTTCGAGGGGTGTGAGCAGGACCAGCAGCGCGCGCTGCCGCCCGATCTTGGCGACCTCGGCACCGAGCAGGGGCCAATCCGCCTCCAGGAGAGCGGGTTGGAGGTCGGCCATTGCGGTGACGAGGCTGTTGAGCAGCATGGTGCGGCCGACACCGACCACCCGTCGATGGACCCGGCGGTCACCGGCGATGAGATCGACCCGATCGCCGGCGTGCGACGCGAGCGCGGCCAGCAGCAACGCGGCGTCCATCGCGGCGTCGAGGCGCGGGGTGTCGCCCACCCGCCCGGCCGACGTCCGAGATGTGTCCAGGACGATGACGATGTGCCGATCCTTCTCCGGCTGCCAAGTCCGCACCACGGTCGAACGACGCCGGGCGGTGGCCCGCCAGTCGATGCTGCGGACATCGTCACCCTCGACATAGTCACGCAGGGAATCGAATTCGGTTCCCTGACCACGTACGCGCACCGCCGACCGACCGTCGAGCTGACGCAGGTGGGCCAACCGTGACGGCAGCAACCGCCGCGAGTCGAAGGGCGGGAGTGCGCGGACACGGCCCGGCAGCGGCACCGACCGCTGGCGTCCGGAGATGCCGAGGGGACCCACCCGACGGACGGCGACTCGGACCGCGAGTCGGTCACCGCGTCGGGTGGGGGTGAGAGTCGTTGTCACCGAGCGGGTCTCCGCGCGGGGGATGCTGACGCGGTGGGTGTTCGACGAGGCACCCGCCGACGGCTGCCAGCCGTCGCGCAGCACTCCGCGGAACGTCTGAGAGCCGTGGTTGGTGACCGCGATCGAACACGTCGTGCTCTGGCCGAGCCGGATCGGGCCGGGTCCCGACCGCGACATGGTGATCGATTTCGTGGACCCTGCCAGCGCGATGTCGAGGCACACGACCAGGACACAGAACAGCGCCCACAGCACGGGCACGAAGTAGTTCGGCCATATCAGGATGGGCACCGCACCGAGCAGCACCAGGATCAGAAAGCGGCCCGTGAGGAACATCAGCGGGGGACGGGCACCGAGTTGATCGCGGCGTCGAGCACCGAACCCACCGACACTCCTTCGAGTTCGGCCTCTGGGCGCAACGAGAGGCGGTGCGCGAGCGTCGACTGGGCGAGCGCCTGCACGTCGTCGGGGGTTACGAAGTCGCGGCCGTTCAGCCACGCCCATGCCCGGCTCGTGCCGAGCAATGCGGTGGCGCCGCGTGGACTGACGCCGAGGGCCAGTGACGGCGAGAATCGGGTGGCCCGGGCGATGTCGACGATGTAGGCGGTGACCTGCGGGGCGACCGTCACCCGGCGGACCTGCTCGGCGCCGGTCTCGATGTCGGCGGCCGAGGCGACCGGACGGAGGCCGGCGGCGGACAGATCCCGCGGATCGAATCCGGATGCGTGCCGCGTCAGGACGGTGATCTCGTCGTCGCGAGGGGGGAGCGGCAGGGTGACCTTCAGCAGGAAGCGGTCGAGCTGGGCTTCGGGCAACGGGTAGGTGCCCTCGTACTCGACCGGGTTCTGCGTCGCCGCGACGAGGAACGGGCTCGGCAGCGGTCGGGGATCCCCGTCGACGGTGACCTGTCGCTCCTCCATCGCCTCGAGCAACGATGCCTGGGTCTTCGGCGGCGTGCGGTTGATCTCGTCCGCCAGCAAGAGATTGGTGAACACCGGTCCCTCGCGGAACGTGAATTCGGAGCTGGCGGAATCGAACACGAGCGAGCCGGTGACATCACCGGGCATGAGGTCAGGCGTGAACTGCACGCGCTTGGTCTCGACGTCGAGCGCGGCCGCCACCGACCGGACGAGCAGCGTCTTGGCGACGCCGGGAACGCCTTCGAGCAGGATGTGTCCACGGCAGAGCAGCGCGATCAGGATGCCCGCCACCGCCGGGTCCTGGCCGACGACGGCCTTCCCGACCTCGCCGCGGACGGCCCCGAGTGCATCGCGGGCGCGGTTCGGCCCTCCGCCGGGTCGGTGGTCGGTGTGGTCCGGTGGTGGCCCGGCCGGTGCCTTGGCGAACGGGTCCGCGTGTGAGGATGCGTCCGGGGCGAACGGACCGGGGCCTGGGTTGCGCGACGGGTCGACGGTCATGGCGTGTGTCGGACTTCCTTCTCGAGGTTGGTCAGTTCGGCGGTGAAATGCACGAGCTGGGCGTCGGTGGTGGGGAGCGGGCCGGACAGCAGCGACCGGACCTCGCCCAGATCGCGGTGCGTCGCCCCCACCACGGCGAGGACGATCGCCGACACCATCGGGTCCGAGTTCTCGGTCGGCGCGACGACGGTGTCCCAGTCGGGTCGGGACAGTGCGTCGGTGGCACGGGCGGCGTCGAACGGAAGTCCCAGATACGACGCCAGCGAACCCAGTGTGTGGATGCGCAGCGCCGCCGCGGCGCGCGCGTCGGCACGGGCGCGGTGGTACATCCGGCCCCGCGCCCGGGTGGTCTCGACCGCCTTGACGACCGCCGGGAGCGGCTCGGTGACCAGCGGACCGAATCGCCTGCCCCGCCACAACATCAGGGCCAGAACCGCGAAGACGGTCAACACGATCAGCGGCCCGACCGCGGCCGGGATGTCGGACTCCTCCTCCTCGGTCGCCACTTGGTCGGTGACGAAGGGCACGTACCAAAGGATCTCGTCGGAGCTCGCGAAGACCCGCACGGCGACGCCGGCGTTGTCCTGCTGTGCGAGTTGCTCGTTGGAGAGCATTGTGCCGCTGACCACGACGAACTCGGGGCGGTCGGCGGTGCGGGGCACCACGACGAGATTCGATGTCCCGTCGGACGTGAAGCAGGCGGTGGCCGCGGGGGAGGTCGGCGAGTATCCGAACGGACTGAAATCGACGACGTCGGTCTCGTCGATGCCGGGCGTGCGGCAACCCGCGGGAACCGCTGCCGGGCCGGCGCCGTAACCGGACGTGACGGGCAGGTCGAGCGCGGTGAGCACCGTGGTGTCCGGCGCGATCAGGATCACGCGGTCGGCGTCCTGCACACGCTCGCGGAACTGTTGCGTCGTACCGGGATTCAGCGACGAGGTCGAGCTCACCACCACCGTGGTCCCGTGGCCGGGACGAGGGGCGTCGGTGAACTCCTCGAGTCCGCGCACCTGCCGGAGGTCGGCCCCGTGGTCGTCGAGGATCTGAGCGAGAGCGCGCGATCCGGTGGGCTGGGCGTTGTCGGGGTCGTAGCTGACGCCGGGACCGGGCGTGCCCTGCACCCCGGTGAGTGCCGTGACACCGAGGAGTCCGACGCCGGCGACCACGACGACCACCACCAGCACGATGGTCACCCAGATCCACGCCGGCGTCTTGCTCTTCCCGGGCGCCGGTCGCATCGGCGTCGACGAGACGGGTCCGGGTGGCGTCGCCTGCACGGTGTCGGTCATCGGGGCACCGCCAGTCGCCTCGACCGGACCGAGTCCTCGTCGACCGGCCGTGCGGACGAGACCCCGCGCTCGATGTCGAGGACCGCGCGCGCGGATTCGGCCGATGCGTGTCGGTCGCCGTAGGCGATGGCGTCGAACATGTCTGTCGCCGTCTGCAATCCGGAGTCGTAGGTGGGAAAGCGGGGTCCGAGGTCGACAGCGACCTCGTGGGCGGTCAGGGACGGCTCATCGGCCAGCAGGCCGCGCTCGATACCGCGACGGGCCACGGCACGCACGGCGGCGAGCACGCACTCGTCGTACCGGCCTGCGGCGAAGGCGGCGTCGGCGTCGGACCGGAAGTCGGCCGCGGACCGGGCCGGACCTGTCAGCACCGACCCCGTTGGCGGGCCAGCGCTGGTGCGAGGAATTCGTGGGTTGCGTCGGAGATGCCGGACGACCGCGACGACGAGCCCGAGGACGAGGGCGATCGCCACGACGATCACGATGCCCCGAAGGGTGTCGGAGCCGCCGAACCAGCTGAAGACGTTGTCGGCGATCCACTCCCAGAGCCGCTCACCGAAGCGGTCGAACCACGACGGTTCGGGCGGTTGATACTCGGAGTCGGACAGCTCCTCCTCGGCCCACCGGCGTGCTTCGTCGTTGCCGGGGTCCAATGGCGCAGCGAGAACTCCGATCACCGGTCGCCCTGTCCGGAGAAGAACGGCGTCGGGGCCGCCTCGGCGCGTGCATCGTCGTAGAGGACGGCCGGGACGACGGTCAGTACCGGTTGCACGACCATCGACGCCACGACGATGCCAATCACCGCGACGACGGTCTCGGTGCCACGGGCGTCCCCGTCGGCGAACCACACGCCGGCGATCGATCCGAGAAGATCGAAGGGGTACATCATCGTCGGCATCGCGACCCACGCCAGCACGACCATGACCGCCAGGATGCCGAAGGTCCGCCAGAACCGCTCCGCCGACAACGACCCCGAGCGGGCGATCGCGCCTCGCACGGAGAGGCCGTCGACCACGATCGCAGGCGCCGTGAACACCGTGCGTACCAGCAGCCACGTCACCGGGATGAGCGCGACGAGGAAGAGGAGGAGACTCCCGGCGATCAGTACGATTCCGTCGGAGCTGACTCCCAGACCGAGGAGTGCGATGCCCGGGGTGAACGCCGCCGCGACGGCGAGTCCCAGGAGGGCGGTCCACCCCGACAGTCGGGCGAGGGACCGGCGACCCGCGCGCAGGGCGTCGTCGAGCGTCGGTACGGACCCGGCGCGCAGGCGGGCCAGGGGACGGGCGGCGAGACCGCTGAGTGCGCCCGTCATGACGGCCCACTGCGCAAAGACAGTGAGGACGAACGCGGTGACCGGTGCCAGGCTCGCCCAGTCGTCCGGGTCGTCGAGGGTCGGTTCGGCGCTCACCAGCCACCAGGTGATGAGCGCGACTGGTGCCGCCGCCGCGCCCCAGCTCACGCCGACGAGGCCCAGGAAGACACGCGGTGCCGCGAACGTGGTCGAGAAGATCTGTTGCAGCAGTGCGCTGACGGGCGTCGGCCGTCGTGGCGGCATCCACCCCGCCCACCCGTTCCCCGGAAGGGGAGCACTCGAGCCAGGTGGGGTCGACATCGCCGAACCCCATTGCGGCTGCGGTCCGGGCACGGTAGGCGGCCGCGGTGTGGGTGGACCCTGCGGCGGTCCCGCATCTGGCACCGGGCTCCACTCGTCGGAGACGACGGGCGGCTGCCACGGGGGCTCGCCGGACGGTGGTGGAGGTACGCGCGGCGGCTCGGTCATCGAGAGGTGCACCGGCCTTTCCGCACGCGGGGAAACTGTGCGGCGAACGTATCAAACAACTCCGACCGGGCACCGAAATCATCCACCGGTTGACGGACGCCGTGCTACCGTGCCGAATTAGAACACGTTCTACTTTTCTGGAGGATTCATGACCGTGGAACAAGCCGGGCTCGCCGAGAAGATCGACGCGGCCGTCGACTCTTATATCGAGCTGCTCAACTCGGGTACCGCAGAGCAGATCGCCGACCTCTACGCCGCGGACGCGACCGTCGAAGACCCCATCGGCGCGGACATCCGCGACACCCGCGAGCAGCTGGTGGAGTTCTACTCGGTGATCACCGCTATGGACGAGCGCACCGCGACGCTCAAGTGGAAGAAGATCGCCGGCGACACCGCGGTCTTCGAGTTCACCCTGGTCACCAAGACCGCCGGACTCGCCTTCGAGATCACCCCCGTCGACATCATGGTCTTCGACGCCGAGGGCAAGGTGTCGACGATGCGCGCGGTCTGGCAGCAGTCGGATCTCAAGCAACTCTGACCGCGATCCCTCCGCTCCTGAGAGAGCCCGGAGCTTGCGGAGGGCGAGTCAGCCTTGCTCCCTGAGGTGCGAGGAGCGCAAGCGACGAGCCACGAAGGGCCTGGTGGACGGCGGTTTCTAGCGATCCCCCAGACGTCTTGCGGGCCCTTCGTGGCTCGCTTCGCTCGCACCTCAGGGAGCAGAGAATACGGACGCTCAGGAAGGGTCAGCCCCGCCCCGTCGGCCTCAGCACGATTTCTTCGGGGTGGGCGTCGGCCGGGGTGGCGATGGCGTGTACGACTGCTCGGGCGACGGTCGCGGGATGCAGGAACCGCGACCCGTCGTACTCGTCTCCTTCGATGGCGACGATGTCGCGCTGCATGTCGGTGTCGATGCGGCCGGGGAAGACGGACGTCACCCGGAGGGTCGGTTCCTCGACACGCAGCCCGTCGGCGAGCGCCCGCGCCGCGAACTTGCTTGCTGCATAGGGGGTCCATCCGGGGTTGACCCGACGTCCCGCGCCGGAGTTGATGAACACGACGTGGCCCGCAGCCGCTCGCAGAGCGGGGAGCAGCAGCCGCGTCAGCTCGGCGGCCGCGATGAGATTCACCTCGAGGATGTGACGCCATTCCTCGACCGGCGTCTCCGCGACGTGCTCGAGACTGCTGGCTACTCCGGCGTTGTGGACGAGGACATCGAGCTCGGTGATCGCCTCGACCGCGGCTTCGACCTCGTCGTAGTCGGTGAGGTCGACGGCGAAGGTGCTCGCGCCGTCGAGTTCGGTCGCCAGCCGATCGAGTTCGGGGGAGGGTCGTCCGCCGAGCAGGAGGTCGTGGGTCGGCGCGAGCTGGCGGGCGATCTCGGCTCCGAGGCCGCGGCTCGCCCCGGTGATCAACGCGGTGGGCACCTCTCGACCCTACTGCGAATCCGTGGGCGGCAGCCCCGTCGGGCTCGATGAGCAGACGCCGACGTCGCGGGGCACAATCGTCGACGTGGCCAGGTACGGATTCACCCCAACGCAGCTGTCGGCACGTGCCGCGTACCTGCTTCGAGGCAACGACCTGGGCACGATGACAAGCGCTGCGCCCAAGTTGTATCCGCACATGTGGAGCTGGGATGCGGCGTTCGTCACGGTCGGTCTCGCACCGTTGTCGGTGGAGCGGGCCGTCATCGAGATGGACACCCTGCTGTCGGCGCAGTGGCGCAACGGGATGATTCCGCACATCGTCTTCGCGAACGGCCGCGACGGCTACTTCCCGGGGCCGGCTCGCTGGGAGTGCGCCCGCCTCGCCGAGTGCGCGCCCGACTTCCCCGACACGTCCGGTATCACCCAGCCGCCGGTGCATGCGATCGCGGTGCAGCGCATCCTCGATCACTCCCGACGCCACGGTCGCACCACCCGCGCCGTCGCCAACGAGTTCATCGACCGGCGCTGGAGTTCGCTGGTGCGGTGGCACCGGTGGCTGGCACACGCGCGAGACCCCAACGGGCGCGGGCGGATCACCATCTTCCACGGCTGGGAGTCGGGGATGGACAACTCGCCACGCTGGGATTCCGCGTACGCCAACGTGATCCCCGGGGTGGACCTCCCCCCGTACCAACGCGCCGACCTCGATCACGTCGACGACTTCTCGATGCGGCCCACCGACCTCGAGTACGACCGTTACATCTGGCTGGTCGAACAGATGAAGCGCGCCAACTACGACGACGAATTGCTCCCGAAGGTGATGAGCTTCGCCGTCGAGGATGTGTTCGTCAGCGCGATCTTCGCCGTTGCCTGCGACGTGCTGGCGACGATCGGCGAGGATTACTCCAAGCCGCGGTCGGACGTGCGGGATCTCCGCGCGTGGGCTGACCGGTTCCGGGCCGGGGTCGTGTCCGCCGCCAACGACCGGAACGGTGCCGCACGGGATTTCGACCTGCGCGCCAACTCGTGGATCAACACCGAGACGATCGCGGTGTTCGCGCCGCTGCTATGCGGCGGCCTCTCCCGGGACCGCGAACGCGCGCTGCTGCGACTCTTCGACGGTCCGCGGTACTGCGGCCACCCGGATCTGCGGTATGCGGTCCCGCCGTCGACGTCACCGATCTCGGCCGACTTCCGCCCGCGCGAGTACTGGCGCGGGCCCGTCTGGCCGGTGATGACCTGGCTCTTCAGCTGGGCGTTCGCCCGCCGTGGCTGGACCGAGCGGTCGGCGCGCCTGCGCGAGGAAGGACTCCGCCAGGCCACCGACGGGACGTTCGCCGAGTACTACGAGCCGTTCACCGGGGAGCCGCTCGGCAGCATGCAGCAGAGCTGGACCGCGGCGTCGGTGCTGGACTGGCTCGACTGAGCTGGTGCGGATTCGCCACATGTTGCAGCGAATAGTGTCGTCCTGGTGCCGTTTCCGTCCCGCTGATGGCATCCCATCAGCAGGACGGAACCGGGCCCGAGGGAAGGCCCGGGCCGCCTGAGCTCTCTGCCGTGGCCGCGTTGCGGGCCGCGAGGACGCCGAAGGCCGCGGCGAGTTCGGCCGGGTATACGACTTCGACGGAACAGTCGAACCGGTTGAGCGACGCGGCCATCCCGATCCATGACCAGGAGCCGAGTTCCACACTGCAACAATCGAAGTCGAGTTCTTCGACGGTGCCGTCGCCGGCGAACGGGGCGACATCGCGGGCAGGCAGGTCGAGTATCACCTTGCCGCGGCACGGCCACGTGTCGGAATCGGTCGAGCCCTTGAACCGGGCGGCGACGAACGATGCGGGGTCTCCCGTCGGTAGGTCGCGCCGAGTGAACTGCGGACCGGTGGGTACTCGCGGGCTCATTCGATCGGCACGGAAGATGCGCCAGTCGTCTCGCTCGAGATCCCACGCCACCAGGTACCAGCGTCCCCGAGCGGTCAGGAGGTGGTGCGGTTCCACCCGGCGCGGTGGTGAGACGTCGGGAACCGATGCAGTGGAACGAGAATCAGCTGACTCGGGTGAGCCGACACGGCGTGCGTAGTCGAACCGGAGGACGTGGCGGTGGTGGACGGCCCGCGATATCGCGCTCAGCACATCCGGCCCAGCCAGATCGGTCTCGGGGCCACCGGCGGTGACGGGGAGCGCATCGAGACGATGGCGGAGACGGGAGGGCATGAGTTGCCGGACGGTCGCCAGCGCACGTGCGGCCGGCTCACCGACATCCACACCGGTGGCGCTCGCGGTCTGCAGGGCGAGCGCGAGGGCGACCACCTGGTCGTCGTCGAAGAGCAGCGGCGGCAACTCCGCGCCGGCCTCGAGTCTATAACCGCCCTCGGGTCCCATCGTCGCCTGGATGTTGTAGCCCATGTCGCGCAGACGGTCCACGTCCCGTCGGATGGTGCGGTGGCTGACCTCCAGACGGTCGGCCAGCAGCGCGCCGGGCCAGTCCCGCCGCGTCTGCAGCAGAGACAGCAGCCGTAGGTGCCGGGCGGTCGGTGTGCGCACCAGACAAATGTAGTTCGCAGTGGCGGACACAAGGTGACCTACTCACGGGCGATCGTCGTCTGTGCGACCGAGAATCGGTCGGCAACGCGACACACATCCAGGAGAATGATGATCACCACCACCACGCACCTCAACTTCCGTGGCGATGCACGCCCGGCCCTGGAGTTCTACCGGTCGGTCTTCGGCGGCCAGATGGTCATCCGGACCTACGGCGACTTCGGGATGCCCGCCGAGGCGCCCGGTGCTGACGACGTGGTCTTCGGATCGGTCGTATCAGACAACGGGTTCCGAGTGATGGCGTATGACGTTCCGGGTCCGGCGGGTGTTTCGGCAGACGTTGCCGGCACGACGAGACGCGAGAACGGGATGACGGTCACCGACGCGTCCTTCTTCGTCTCCGTCCGAGGGGAGACCCTCGACGAAGTGCAGCAGTTCTGGGACGGGCTGTCCGTCGGGGCGTCGACCGTCGAACCGCTCGCCGCGTCGCAGTGGAGTCCCGGTTTCGGCATGCTGACCGACAGATTCGGGGTCACCTGGGTCCTCGACGTCGCGTCCTGACGCGTGCCCCGGTCAGTGCGGTGCGGACGCTCGAAGTCCGTACCCCGGGCCGGGGCGACCCATCGTGGGCGGTCACACCGAGAAGAAGCTCGCGAAGCGCTCGCGGCGAGCGCTTGCTTTGCGTCGCCGATGAATCTCGGGGTTCTCGTCCTGGTCGGCGACGACGACGATCGACGCCGGGACCCATGTGGCCGCCAGCGAGATGATCATCGACCGCACCGCTGAGGAGGTGGAACGCGGGCCCGAGCGTCCGTGTCGGCGTCGCCGGAGTCGGCGGTCTGGGACCCCTCGCCGTGAAGTTCGCGGTGGCGCTCTGCGCCGAGGTCACGGCGTGCACCTCGACCGCCGCCAAGGTCCCCGATGGCCGGGCGCTCGGAGCGCACACGGTGGCGGTGGCCACGTCGCCCGACGACTTCGCCGCGGACGTCGAGGTGTTTCCGTCGAGCCAGGTCGACGTCGCGCTGGACCGCCTTCGCCGAGGGGAGGTGCGGCACCGCTTCGTCCTCGACATGAGTGACCTCTGATCACAGCTCCCGCATCCGACGGCACACGTCGTCGTAGACGTCCACGAGTGGCCGGGGCGTCCCCGACGACCCGGGACGCTCGTTGATCTCGACCCATTCCTCGAAGGCGCACTGCACCTCGAGATTGGCGATCTCCAGGATCATCCGTAGCTGACCGCGAGTTCGCGCCGAGCTGCGGTCGCCCAGGGCCTCGGGCCGTCGGCGTGACTTGTCGGCGTAGCGGCCGAGGGCGGCTCGGCTCAGGGTGGGTGTCGCGAGTACGAGTTTCTGCACGCGCATGAAATGGGCGGACACGTCGTCGCTGCGATCACCGAACCCCTCCAGCAGCTGCCGGTAGACGCGCTCGATGTCGGCGAGCGACAGGGCATCGGGGTCGGTGCCGGCCAGATGGTCGTCGAGTGCCTGGTCGAAACCGAAGCGGTCGAAGAGCACGCACTCTTCCTTGGTCGGGAAGTACCGGAAGAACGTGCGCGGGGAGACCCCGGCGGCAGCGGCGATCTCGTCGACCGTCGTCTCGTCGAATCCGTTGCGCTCGAACAGATCCACTGCGGCCTCGTGGATCTCCAGGCGCGTCGCATCTCGACGGCGGGCCCGCAACCCGCCGGTCTCGGAGGATTCCGGCATGGGTCGAGACTAGCGGTCGACCGGCGCAGGTGTCAGTCGGTGCCAGCCTGGCAGTCCCTGCCATTTTTCGGTAGCGTCGCCGTGTGATCGACCCGGACCACCACAGCGATGAGAGAACGACAGTGACCGAGAACGCCGCCCTCCCGGGCACCGACAACCGCACCGACACCGGCACGGATCGCAGCGCCGTGCTGCTCATCGGGGTCTTGCTGGTCGCGGCCTTCGTGGTGATCCTGAACGAGACGATCCTGAGCGTCGCACTGCCCACCCTGATGGCCGACCTCGAGATCACCGCCGCCACCGCGCAATGGCTCACCAGCGGGTTCCTGCTGACGATGGCGATCGTCATCCCGATCACCGGCTACCTGATGCAGCGCTTCACCCTGCGGTCGATCTACATCGCGGCGATGACGTTGTTCACGATCGGCACCCTCGCCGCCGCCCTCGCGCCGGGCTTCGAACTCCTGATCGTCGCCCGCGTGGTGCAGGCGTCCGGCACCGCGCTCATGGTCCCGCTGCTGATGACGACGATCCTGAACGTCGTCCCGGAGCAGAATCGGGGCCGCACGATGGGACTGGTCTCCATCGTCATCGCCGTCGCGCCGGCCGTCGGTCCGACGGTGTCCGGCCTGATCCTGCAGTCCCTCAGCTGGCGAGCCATGTTCTGGATCGTGCTGCCCATCGCGATCGGTGCGCTGATCCTCGGCGGGGTGTTCGTCCGCAACGTCACCGAACGGCGGCCCGCGCAGCTCGACCTCATCTCGGTCCCGTTGTCGGCTCTCGGCTTCGGCGGTGTCGTCTACGGTCTCAGCAGCATCGGGGAGTCGGCGGGTGGGCACGCCCCGATCCCACCGTGGGTGCCACTCGTCATCGGCGCCGTCGCGCTCGCGTTGTTCGTCGTGCGACAGCTCAAACTCGCCGACCGCGGCTTGGCACTGCTCGACCTGCGGACCTTCGCGATCGCACCGTTCCGCTTGGCCGTCGTGCTGATGGCCGGGTTCATGCTGACGCTCTTCGGCGCGCTCATCCTGCTTCCCCTTTTCCTACAGAACGTGATGGGCAAGGACGTCCTGACCACCGGCCTCGTGCTCCTGCCCGGTGGCCTGGTGATGGGTCTGCTGGCGCCCTTCGTCGGTGCATTGTTCGACAAGGTCGGTGCACGACCACTGGTGCTACCGGGCACCTTGGCCGTCAGTGCCGGCACGTGGCTGCTCACCACGCTCGACGCCGGGTCGTCGTTGGGCATGGTGATCGCGGCTCACGTGATCCTCAGTGCTGGTATCGCTTTCGGTCTGACGCCGCTCATGACCTCAGCGCTGGGATTGCTGAGTCCCGAGCTGTACTCGCACGGCAGCGCGACCGTCAGCACCATCCAGCAGGTCGCGGGAGCGGCAGGCACCGCGCTGTTCATCACGCTGATGTCCCGGGGTACACAGTCGGCCATCGACGACGGGGTGAACCCGCTGCAGGCGGGGGCCGACGGCATTTACCTGGCCTTCGTCGTCGCGGCCTGCCTGTCGCTTGTGCTCATCGCAGCGGCCGCGCTCGTCCGTGGCCGAACGGGTGCGCCGGCGGCCCGGGCCGCCGAGTCGGCCTAGCCGCTCGACCGTCGGCCCGGCCGGCTCACCGGGTCCGGTAATCCAGCAGACCGGACCAGAACTCGTCGGGGATCTCGTCGCCGGCGCGCAGCACCTGCGCCAAGCCGGCGGCCATGAAGACGCCGAGCAGACCAAGCCACAGCCCGGACATCGAGATCGTCACCCAGGCGATCACGACAGCGGCCGGCCACGGGTCGAGGATCAACAAGACCGGCGCGAAGAAGAAGCCCGCCCCGATGAACCACGAGGACAGGGCGCGGTCGCACCGCATGACCGCGGTCAGCCACCGCGGACACGAGCCCGTGGGCGCGCGGAGAGCAGCGGGTCTTCTGCCGACGGCGGTCGGTCGGTCGGTCATCGGACACCTCCTCTGCGGATCGTCGTGATCCCAGTGTCGGCGTCAGACGTCGTGAGAGCCACTACCTCCTAGGTAGTCGCCGCACCCGGGCCGATGTCGTGTGCGAGTGCCACCGCATCGTCGGGTCAGGCCGTCGTCCGGTGCTCTTCGTTCGGGTGCGCGTGCGGAAAGCCGATGGATTGCAGTCGATTCAGTGCATGGGTACGGGCCCGGTGCTGGTTGCCCGGCGGCGGCACGTAGACACCCGCCCAGATCCCGGTCAGGTGGGTCGGATCGTCCAGTGCGAGGCGGGCGCAGCGCGAGCGGATCGGACAGCGGACGCACCCGTCGACAGCGTGCCGGTTGGCCAGGCTCCGGGCACCGGCGGCCTGCTCCGGGAACCAGGCGTCCGGGTTCGAGGTACACGTGGGTTGCATGTCAGGCACTCCGCCGACATCGCGCGCACTTCGTGCACGACCTGTCGTGCTGGTTGCGCCGGCAACCGTCACCCACTGACGCCGATGGCCCATTGATCCCTCCGATCAAACTGAGAACGTATGTTGTCAGAGTCTGGTCGAAGGTGCAACACTGATCGCGAATCACGTTGCGGCGCGGTCGCAGTCGTGCCGAGCAGGCCCGCGGAGTCGAGTCATGAGACGGCGCCCGGCTGGGTTCTCAACCGGGCGCCTGGGCCGGGGCGCTCGCATGCGGCGGAACCGGCTTGCCGACCGCGGTACCCGACCGACCAGGGGCCGAAACGGTGCGCACCTGCGGGTCGATGTCTGCGTGCCCGACCGATCACCCTGTCCGGGACGGGCCGGTTCCGTAGCACGCCATTACAGTGCCGTCACACCTACGAAACACGACGCTTGTTTCATAACAGGGGACAAAGTCCACTACGGGGAGTCGCGCCGATGGGTCGCGGACCCCGGATGTCGTCGACGTACCGCCGCCCGCGAGTACGCCCAGATCGAACCTGTGAAGGAGCATCGTGACCATCGAGAGTGCCAAGGCCCTGGAGTTCCGCGTGACCAGCGGCGGATACGAGGATCTGCCGAAGATGCCCGAGGCGGAGTACCCGGGCACCGAGGGCTTCATCGGAGACGTCTACGAGAACCCGGACGGAAGCCCCATGTGCAGCGGGTACTTCGAGCTGCGCCACACCGACGAGCCGCTGTACTACGAGTACGAATACGACGAGATGAAGGTCGTGCTCGAAGGCGAGTTCCTCCTGGAGAACAGGGAGACCGGGCAGAAGACCGTGGCCAAGGCCAAGGACGCGATCTTCTTCCCGAAGGGGTCCAAGATCTACTTCAGCACCCCCGACTACGCGCTCGCCTTCTACACCGGGTTGCGCGACGCCACCCTCCTCTGAGTCGCTGCCATGTCGCAGATCGACTTCTCCAGCGTGCCGACGTGGGCACGTCCCGGCGTACCGATCGAGGCGACGACGCCCGCACCGACCGGCAACTCGTACGTGCTGGTCGGTGTCGGGGATGTCGCCGAAATCCTGGCTCGCTGGGAGTCCGCACTGCCGCCGCGGGCCACGACCCGGATCCACGGTGACACCGACACCGCCGCCGCGCAGCTCGCCAGTGCGTTGACCGAAGCCGTTGTCGGCGTTCGGGTCTGGATAACAGCTGATGCAGGATCGGCGTTGACCCTGCGCGCGGTGGCGCTCGGTGCCGGCCTGGAGGACGACGAGATCAGCGTCGTTCCCGCGGTGTCCGCGGCGGAGGTCACCGTCGAGGTCTTCTGTGCGCACTGCCGCTCGGTCACCCGTACGACGGCGGCGATCGACGATGTCGTCACCTGCGTCGGATGTCGTCGCGATCTTCTCGTGTACCACCACGTCTCGCGTCGCACCGGTCAATACCTGGGATTCATGGTCGACGCGGAGACCGCCCAGTTGCCCTGTCCAGCAAACGAACCAGACGAGGAACCCGTCTCATGAGCACCGGAGTGGCCGAGACGAGCTCGAACGAGCCCGTCCTGCGTCGTGCATCTGCCGCGACGACACTGGACCTCGTCGTCACCGATGTCGACGTGCCGTCTCGAGACATCCGGACAATCACCCTCGCCGACCCGGACGGGCGCGTCCTGCCCGCCTATGTGCCCGGCAGCCACCTGGTCGTGCACGCGGGCTCCGCCACCAACGCCTACAGCCTCACCGGTGACGGCGCGCACCCGTCGCAGTACTCGATCTCGGTGCTCCGGCTCCCCAAGGGGAAGGGCGGATCACGGTGGCTCCACGACGAACTCGAGGTCGGCGCCACGGTGACGGTGGGCTTGCCGCGCAGCGCGTTCGCGCCGATCGCACGGGCGCGCAAACACCTGCTGATCGCCGGTGGGATCGGCATCACGCCGATGGTGTCGCACCTTCGGGCGGCGGTCCGGTGGCGCCGCGATGTGCAGCTGCTCTACGTCTTCCGCGACTCGTCGGCCGCGCATCTCGAGGATGTCACCCGCCTGGCCGGTCGGCGTGCCGAATTGTTCACCGACCGACGGTCGTTCGCTGACCGCCTCGCGCAGGCACTGCGGAGCCAGCCCCTTGGGACCCACCTGTACGTGTGCGGACCGTCGTCGATGATCGACGCGGTGGTCGATGCCGCCACCGGTGCCGGCTGGCCGGAATCCCGCGTCCACTTCGAGCGGTTCGGTGTCGACGCCCTCGATCCCGGCGACCCGTTCCGGGTGGAACTTACCGCTTCGGGACGCACGGTCGACGTGCCGGCGGGGACGAGCATGTTGGAGGCACTGGAGAACGAGGGCGTCGCAGTGCCGAATCTCTGCCGCCAGGGGGTGTGCGGGGAGTGCCGCATCCCACTCGCCGGCGGTACCCCGGTCCATCGTGACCTCTTTCTCAGCACCGAGGAGAAGAACGCGGGCGACGCCATCATGCCGTGCGTCTCACGCGCGAATGCCGCAAGCACTTTGGAGGTTCCCCTGTGACAACCACATTCGAGCCGGAGGCCGGGACAGGTGTGCCATCCGCAGATGATCTCATCGCGGGTTTCCCGTTCCCGTTCGGCGAAGATCGCTACCGATACAGCACGAATGTCGAGCCCGCTCAGACGCCGGTGACCACCGCGGCCGGCAGGTGGGGCGCCGCGGTGGTCGACATCGACTCGGAGTACCGCGCCGAACTCGACCGGCGCGCGATGATCCTCGCCGCCGATCCCACCCGGCACGCGGTTCTGCCGCACATGGTGCCGGCCGCCTGGGACGCGATGCTGACGCTGATGCGAGAGCTCGACGCCACCCACCCAGACCAGATGCAGCTCCGTACGACAGGAACCGACACGTGGTTGTGGCGGAACGAGATCCTGGGGATCGAGCAGCACTTCCGCTACGGCGATCCCGCGTCTCTGCCCGAGGAACCATTGCGGTACATCACCTCTCAGGTCCAGGAGGACATCGCCCTCCTCGACCAGCGCAACGACCAGCTGTACGTCGACGCCGGGGTCGTCACCTTCGCCGCCGATTGGAGTTTCGGGTTCGACGTCGGGATGAGCTTCCTCGAGATCCACGGACCGGTGCCGCGCATCCACCCCGAAGGCGTCATCACCCGTGCGCACGAGTTCCTCAAGCGCCTCCAACCTCATCAGCCGTACCGACGAACCAACTGGACGTTGACGATCGACCGCAGGCTCGACGTCTCGACCGAGATCTATCACAAGTGGGGACCGGACCGGGAGGTCATCCAACAGGTCCCCGACGACGAGTTCGGCAGGCGGGTACACCTCCGCGTCGAAGTGCAACACCTCATCCGGCTGCCGGATTCGGGTGCGGTCATGTTCCTCATCCGGACGTACATGCTTCCGCTCGAGCAACTCGCCACCGTCGAGGTCTGGCGCCGACGCACCGCGGAGGTGTTGGCCGAATTGCCCGGTGACATGGCCGATTACAAGGGCATCATCAAGTTCCGGGATCGTGCGGCGCAGTGGCTGCGCGCGGCCGCACCGGCGACGCCGGAGACCACCGGGGCCGGCATGCCGCGGTGGCCCGCCTCGCCCCCGGCCGTCGACACCACCGGGGCGGCGTTCCTCGTGGTGGCGATCGGCGACGATCCGGCAGCCGCGCACGTGTCACGGAACTGGGTGGCGGCCGCCGAGGCAGCCGGAGGGACGCGGTTGGTGGTCCTGGACTCACTGGGCGACGCGGTCGACAGATCGGCGTTGCAGTCTGCTCTGGACGAGTGCCGCACCGGTACCCGAGTCCTGGTCACCGGCGGGCAGTACGACGTCATGACGGCACTCGCCATGGCGCGTAACGCGGGGGCGGTGGCGGCCGAACTGTCGTGCTATGTCACGCACACCCGCGACCTACCGCTCTACTGCGCGCATTGCCGCGAGACCTTTCGCGCCGAGGCCGTTGTCGGCGGCGTCGTCGCGTGCCCCGGTTGCGCTCGGGATCTCGAGGTGCACGAACACCATTCACCGGTGATGGGCAGCTTCCTGGCCTCTGCGGTCGGCGGCGACGAATGACCGCGGTCGCCGTAGGGCAGTACCCGGCCCACCTTCATCCGGCCTATGCCACCGGTCCGCGACCGATGCGTGTCATGTCCGTGCGACAACTCACCGACGAGGTCACGCATTTCCGGTTCGGCCCCGTCGACGACGCCCACGCGGTCCTGACCGCGTACCAGCCGGGCAGCCATCTCATCATCTCGGCCGGCGGACAGCGGAATGCCTACTCGCTCGTCGACGACGGGATGTACCCGACCAGCTACGGCATCTCGGTGTTGCGACGTGGTGCGGGCGGTGGTTCGGATTGGTTGCACGACAACCTCGTCGTCGATGCCGTCATCGAGATCGAGGGTCCGCGTTCGATGTTCCCGCCGGTGCTCGATCAGCGCGGCGCATTGCTGATCGCGGGCGGAATCGGGGTCACGCCGGTGCTGTCGCACGCCCGTGCCCTCGCTCGGGACGGGCGTCGGGCCGACATCGTCTACTCCTATCGGCGTGGATGCGGTGCGCACACCGAGGACCTGCGGGCGCTCGCCATGCAACCCTCCGTGACGCTGCACGAGGTGTCCGGGGCCGCGGCCACCATGCGGGTGATCGCTGAGCGATTGCGGGCGCAGCCGCTCGGAACGCACGCCTATGCCTGTGGTCCCACGTCACTCCTGGAGGCGTACACGCGGCTCGCGGAGGACGCCGGATGGCCCAGCGCGCGAGTACATCTCGAACGTTTCACCGCCCCCGAACAGGATCCCGGCGATCCCTTCACCGTGACGGTGGCGTCTTCGGGCCTCCGCATCGACGTGCCACCGGGTGTGTCGCTGCTGCAGCGGTTGCTCGACAACGGCGTCCCGGTGCCGAGTCTGTGCCGCCAAGGCGTGTGCGGCGAATGCCGAATCCCGGTGCGAAGCGGCCGAATCGAGCACCGCGACTTCGTACTGACCGACGACGAGAAGACCGTGGGCGACGCCATGCTGTGTTGTGTCTCGCGCGGTCAGGACATCGAGGTGGACCTGTGAGCATCGAATCGTTCCCGACCCGTCGGGTCGACCACCTGACGAACCTGCCGTGGCCGTTTCCGGACGAAATGGAGGAGTTCTCCTACAGCGTGAACGTCGAACCGGCACGCATCCCGCGTCCGACCCGGGCCGGCGAATGGGGCAGGCACCTCGTCGATCTCGGCGGCGCCGAGTATCCGGAGATCATGGCCGAGCGACGGCGGATCCTCGACGCCGATCCGACACGCGTCCGTGTGCGCCCGGGGATGGAACTGGCCTCCTGGGATCTGCTGTTGTACTACCTGCGCGATCTCGGTCACGCCTACCCCGCGGCGATGGAGCTCACCGAACACGGTGACGGTCGATTCCGTTGGTGCAACCGGCTTCTGGGTACGGATCAGGAGTTCGTCCTGGGTGATCCGGCCACCCTTCCCTACGGCCCCATGGAATTCCTGGCGCGTGAGGTACCCGACGACCTGCTGCTCGTCACCGAACGCGACGGGCACCTGTACTTCGACGCCGGCGTGGTCACCTTCGCCGCCGCGTGGTCGGTGTCCTTCGACGTCGGGATGGACATGTACGAGATCCACGCGCCCGTTCCCCGCATGCTCCGCGAAGGCATCGTCGCCC
This sequence comes from Gordonia sp. SCSIO 19800, assembly GCF_018132775.1. Lineage (NCBI taxonomy): Bacteria > Bacillati > Actinomycetota > Actinomycetes > Mycobacteriales > Gordoniaceae > Gordonia > Gordonia sp. SCSIO 19800. Next base: position 63,591 of record NZ_JAGRQM010000025.1, read on the forward strand.
GCGCCGAACAGTTCCTGCGGAGGCTACCCGCAGACCAGGTGTACCGCAGGGTGAACTGGACGCTGTCGGCGTCGGACTCCCACAAACTCGACGTCAGCCTCGAGGAGCTGCCGGAGTGGGCGGCCGACGTCGCGGGCATGATCGCCGACGGCGATTTCGGTCGCGCGCGACTGCGCATCGAGCTGGAACACTTCGTCCGGTTGCCGATGTCGGGTGCGGTGACGTTCAATATCCGGACATTCATGGCCTCGCTCGAGGACGTGAAGCGCATACCCGAGTGGGCCGGTCAATTGGCGACCGTCATCGAGACGCTCGGCGAGGACATCGCCGCCTACAAGGGTTTTCTCGACTATCGCGACAACGTCGTCGCATACCTCCGCGGTCAAAGTCGCCCGTGAGCCCTGGTCCCGTAACACCCGACTTCTCGTAGAGTCCCAGAACCGAAAGATCGCTCATGGAACCCATACTCGCCGCCAATGCCGACCTGGCATGGATGCTGGCGGCCTTCGTCTTCGTCCTGCTGATGTTCCCGGGCCTGGCCTTCTTCTACGGAGGCATGGTCGGATCGAAGAACGTCCTCAACATCATGACGATGGTCATGTCCACCCTGGCGATCACGGCGGTCCTGTACGTCGTGATCGGGCACGGCCTGGTGTCCGGTCCGTCGGTGGGCGGGTGGGGCCTCATCGGCAACCCGACCGACTACATCGGCCTGACCAACTGGCTCACCGACGACGCTTCCGGCGCCACCCAGACGCTCTACTTCGCAGCCTGGTTCATCCTGTTCGCGGCCATCACGATCGCGATCGTCGCCAGCGGCGCGGCGGGCCGGATGAAGTTCTCGGCGTGGCTGGTCTTCGCGCCGATCTGGCTCATCGTGGTGTACTTCCCGGTCGCCCACTGGGTCTTCGCGGCCGACGTCGACGACAACTACAGCGGCGGGTTCCTGCTGAACGACCTCGAGATCGTCGACTACGCAGGCGGCACCGCCGTCCACATGAATGCCGGTGTCGCGGCCCTTGCCCTCGCGGTGGTGCTCGGTGCGCGCAAGCGGCGGATGGAGCGCCCGCACAACGTGCCGATGACGATCATGGGCGGCGGCATCCTGTTCTTCGGCTGGTTCGGGTTCAACGGCAGTTGCGCGCTCGGCGCCAACTTCCTCGCGCAGGCCGTCATCCTGAACACCCTGCTGGCCGGTTCGGCGGGCATGATCGGGTTCGCGATCATCGAGAAGTGGCGCGAGGGGCACGTCACCTCGCTCGGCATGATCACCGGCACCGTCGCGGGCCTCGTCGGGATCACCCCGGCGGCCAGCAGCATGGCACCGCTCGGTGCGCTGCTCGTGGGCATCTTCGCCGCGGCGGTCGTGGCGTTCCTGCTGAGCTTCAAGAGCAAGCTCAAGATCGACGAGACGCTGGATGCCTTCGCCGTGCACGGCATCGGCGGGATCGTCGGAACCATCTGCATCGTGCTCTTCGCCACCGAGGCCGCGCCGGCCGGTGTCCAGGGGATCTTGTTCGGCGGTCCGGTGGACATCGTCTGGCGTGAGCTCGCCGGCATCGTCATCACCTGCACGTACTCGTTCGTGATGACCTGGCTGATCGCCAAGGGACTCGACAAGCTCATCGGCATGCGCGTCGACGAGGAGACCGAGATGGTCGGCCTCGACACCGCGGTCCACGCGGAGACGGCGTACGAGATCCCCGCCGCCTCGGTCGGTCACGCCGGCGGACTCGCGACCATGTCGCCGGCCCGTGCCGCGGACAAGGTGGAGGAGGCGATGCCGCCGTCGACTCCGGCCTCGGCGCCACCGGCCGGGGTCTGATCCATACCGGTCATCGGTTGGCAACTGCTCGGGGGTTCACCGTTCGACGGTGGGCCCCCGAGCGCTGTGCGTCCGAGGACGTGGAAAACGTTGCCGGACAGATTGACACCCACCGCTCACGGAGTCGAAACAGGGACGAAACATCCACCGGGTCTACTAATAGTAGACAATGGTTCACGCTAGTAGACATGCGGAACGAAAGCCCATAGAGTCGACCCCGGAGCACATGATGACAACCACCGAGACAACGACCGGCGAACTCGCCGATCTCTGCGCGACGCACGGCACCAAGTTCATCCTCGCGATGTTCGTCGACCTCCGCGGCAAGCCCTGCGCCAAACTGGTGCCGGTGGAAGCGGTGGACGAATTGGCCACCGAGGGCGTAGGTTTCGCCGGATATGCGGTCGGCGCGATCGGCCAGGAGCCGAAGGATCCCGATCTCATCGCGATCCCCGATGTCCGGTCCTTCCTGCCCATCCCGTTCATCAAGGAGGGCCTCGCGGTCGTTCAGTGCGATCCCCATGTCGAGGGCAAGCCGTGGCCGTTCGCGCCCCGGAACATCCTCAAGGCGCTCATCGCGCAGACCGCGGACGCGGGTTTCGAGCCGTGGGTCGGGGCCGAGGTCGAGTACTTCCTCCTGAAACGGGCCGCCGACGGCTCGCTGGTGACCGCCGACGCCGCCGATGATTCCGACCAGCCGTGCTACGACGTCCGCGGTCTCACCCGGATGTACGACCACCTCACCACCGTGTCCACCGCGATGAACCAACTCGGCTGGAGCAACTACGCCAACGACCACGAGGACGGGAACGGCCAGTTCGAGCAGAACTTCGCCTACTCCGACGCGCTCACGACCGCCGACCGCGTCGTCACGCTCCGGTACCTGCTCTCCGCCCTGGCTGCGGAGAAGGGCATGATCGCGACCTTCATGCCGAAACCCTTCGCAGAGCGCACCGGGTCGGGTCTGCACTTCCACCTGTCCCTCACGCAGGCGGGCGACCCGGTGTTCCCGCAGGTCACCGACGACGAGCGAGGACTGGGGTTGTCGGAGACGGCGTACGGGTTCATCGGCGGGATTCTGGAACACGCACCCGCGCTCCAAGCCGTGATCGCACCGACGGTCAACTCCTACAAGCGAACCGGTGCGACGGCGACGCGCTCGGGTGCGTCCTGGGCCCCGCGGCGGGCCACCTATGGCGGCAACGACCGCACCCACTACATCCGGGTGCCCGACGAGCAGCGCGTGGAGCTCCGTGGCGGTGACGGGTCGGCGAATCCGTACCTGGCCGTCGCCGCGCTGCTCGGTGCGGGACTCGACGGCATCAAGCGGAGTCTGGACCCGGGCGCCGTCGGCAACTGCCCCGGCCACATCGCCGAACTCCCGCTCACCCTCCTGCACGCGGTGGAGGCGCTGGAGGCCGACGGGGTCGTCGCCGGCACGCTCGACGCCGCGCTTCCCGAGGACTGGCCCGAGGACGAGCAGCGGGTCTCGGCATACTTCGCCGGACTCAAACGCGACGAGTTCTTCGACTGGCACGCGGCGGTCACGCCGTGGGAGGTCGACAAGTACCTGACGGCGTTCTGACCGTCCTTCCCCCAGAACACAAGACCTCTCAACGAGATTCATCGATCGACGTAAGGAACTGATCATGTGCGGAATCGTCGGGCTGCACCTGCGCAACCCTGACCTTCACCCCCGGTTGGGCGAGATGCTCGCCGGGATGCTCGGCGAGATGCAAGACCGTGGCGCGGATTCGGCGGGTATCGCCGTCTACGGCAACCCCACGTGGGCACCGTCCGGACACGGCTGCATCTCCCTCCTCGAACTCGACGTTCTTCCCGACGAGGTGTCCACGACGCTGAGCGCGGCCCTCGGGGTGCCGGTCGCGGCACAGACGATCGACGTGACGCTGGTGGCCTCCGCCCCGGCGCCGGCCGACGAGCTGCTGGCCGCCGCCCGGGCCGCATACCCGCAGGCCCTGGTGGCCGGTTTCGGGTCGGACCTGACCGTCCTCAAGGGCGTCGGCGCACCCCGTGACCTGACCGAATCCTGGGGCCTGGCCGCGGCGTCGGGATGGCAGGGCGTCGGGCACACCCGGATGGCGACCGAATCGGCGGTCACCTCCTCGGGCGCACATCCGTTTGCGGTCGGCCCCGAACAGTGCCTGGTCCACAACGGTTCGTTTGCGAATCACGCGACCATCCGGCGTGAACTGCGCGCTGCCGGAGTGGAATTCGACAGTGAGAACGACACGGAGGTCGGGGCGCGCTTCGTCGCACACCAGCTTGCGGCGGGCAAGGACGTGGAAACAGCACTGAAAGAGGTCTGCGCGAACTTCGACGGTTTCTACACGTTGCTGGTGTCGAATCGCGATTCGTTCGCGGTGGTGCGCGACGCCATCGCATGCAAACCGGCCGTGATCGCCGAGACCGACGACTGGGTGGCCATGGCGAGTGAGTACCGCGCACTGGCCAAACTGCCCGGCGTGGAGAACGCCCGCATCTGGGAGCCCGAGCCGGAGGTCGTCTACGCATGGACTCGATGACCGCCGAGTTTCCCTCCACCCCTACCGTTCCCGCCTCGAACGACACGGCGAAAGCTGAGACGATGAACCCCAATCACACCTTCGACCTCGCCGAAACCCCGTTGCGCGAGATCAACTCGATGCTGCACGGGGACATCTCCGGCGAGATCGTCATCGACAACCCGGCCGGAGCCCACAGCGTCGCCGCGGGAGTCAACCTGCCGGTGAAGATCACGATCAACGGCCACGTCGGCTACTACGCCGCGGGCATGAACCAGCAGGCCGAGGTCACGATCAACGGCAACGCCGGCACCGGCGTCGCCGAGAACATGATGAGCGGCAGTGTGATCGTGAAGGGCAACGCCTCGCAGTCGGCCGGCGCCACCGCGCACGGTGGACTCCTCGTCGTCGAGGGCGATGCCGCGGCACGCTGCGGCATCTCGATGAAGGGCGTCGACATCGTCGTCGGCGGAAACGTCGGGCACAACAGCGCTTTCATGGCTCAGGCGGGCCGCTTGGTCGTCCGCGGCGACGCCGGCGACGGTCTCGGCGACTCGATCTACGAGACCCGCATCTACGTGCGCGGCGAGGTCGCCTCGCTGGGTGCCGATTGCATCGCCAAACCGATGCGCGCCGAGCACCTCGAGGAACTGGCCGGGTTGCTCAAGGCCGCCGGTTTCGGCGACGACGACCCCCGCGACTACACCCGCTACGGCTCCGCCCGCGAGCTCTACCACTTCAAGGTCGACAACACCTCCGCGTACTGAGCCGTCCCTGCCTCCCGAGTGCGAAGGGCCGGCGGCCGAGTCGGCAAACCCTTCGTGACGCTCGCAAGCTCGCTCCTCAGCGGTGACAGCGCCCACCTCTGCTCCCTGAGGTGCGAGGAGCGCAAGCGACGAGCCACGAAGGGTCCTGGCGAGACGAGTTGCGAAGACCCTTCGTGACGCCCCTCCGCAGGCTCCGGGGCTCCTCAGGGAGCAGGGGGACGCCCCTCCGCAAGCTCCGGGCGCTCCTCAGGGAGCAGGGGGGACGCCCCTCCGCAAGCTCCGGGGCTCCTCAGGGAGCTGAGATGCGCACGACCACACGACGAAAGAGAATCACCATGACCGACAACCTGAGCGTCGAACAGCGCGGCCTGCGCGAGTCGGCCACGTTCGACCGCACCACCATCGCCGCGATCCAGCGCGCGGCCGAGACCGGCATCTACGACATCCGTGGCTGGGGCGCCAAGCGCAAGCTGCCGCACTTCGACGATCTGCTGTTCCTCGGCGCGTCGATGTCCCGCTACCCCCTCGAGGGTTATCGCGAGCGCTGCGACACCGACGTCGTCCTCGGCTCGCGAAATGCGAAGTACCCGTTGCATCTCTCCACCCCGGTGACGATCGCCGGGATGAGCTTCGGCGCGCTGTCGGCCGGGGCGAAGGAAGCGCTGGGGCGCGGCGCCTCGGAGGTCGGTACCTCCACCACCACCGGTGACGGCGGGATGACGCCCGAAGAGCGGGGTCAGTCCAAACACCTCGTCTACCAATATCTCCCGTCGCGATACGGGATGAACCCCGACGACCTGCGCAAGGCCGACGCGATCGAGATCGTGCTCGGCCAGGGTGCCAAACCGGGCGGCGGGGGAATGCTGCTGGGACAGAAGATCTCCGAGCGTGTGGCGGGCATGCGTACCCTGCCGCAGGGAATCGACCAGCGCAGCGCGTGCCGTCACCCCGACTGGACCGGACCGGACGACCTGGCGATCAAGATCAACGAGTTGCGCGAGATCACCGACTGGGAGAAGCCGATCTATGTGAAGGTCGGCGCCACCCGCACGTATTACGACGTGAAACTCGCGGTGCATTCCGGCGCCGACGTCGTCGTGGTCGACGGGATGCAGGGCGGAACTGCGGCGACCCAGGACGTCTTCATCGAGCACGTCGGCATCCCGACCCTCGCCGCCATCCCGCAGGCGGTGCAGGCCCTGCAGGAGTTGGGTGTTCACCGAGAGGTCCAACTCATCGTGTCGGGCGGAATCCGCAACGGCGCCGATGTCGCCAAGGCGATGGCCCTCGGTGCCGACGCCGTCGCCATCGGCACCGCAGCGCTGATCGCGTTGGGCGACAACGATCCCCGATACGCCGCGGAGTACGAGGCGCTGGGATCGGCCGCCGGTTTCTACGACGACTTCCAGGACGGGCGCGATCCCGCGGGCATCAGCACGCAGGACCCGGAACTCTCGGCGCGTTTCGACCCAGTCCTCGGCGGAAAGCGCCTGGCGAACTTCTTGCGCGTGATGACGATGGAGGCCCAGACGATCGCCCGTGCGTGCGGCAAAGCGCACCTGCAGCATCTGGAGCCCGAAGATCTCGTCGCCATCTCGATCGAGGCGTCGGCGATGGCCCGCGTTCCGCTCGCCGGGACGAGTTGGATTCCGGGGGCGGGCCTGTGAGCACCGAGACCGCCTCGGTCGTCATCGTCGGTGGCGGCCTCGAGGGCGTGGCGGCCGCCTGGGCCTTGGGACAACGCGGCATCACCGATGTGATCGTCTGCGAGCGGGACACCGTCGGCGGCGGGATGACGGGCAAGTCTTCGGGAATCGTGCGGTGCCACTACGGCGTCGGTTCGCTGGCGGCGATGGCCGCGGTCGGACTCGAGGTCTTCGAGAAGGCGGAGGAGATCTTCGGCTCCGACATCGGATTCCGTCAGACCGGATATGTCGTCGGCGTCGGCGAGCCGAATGTCGAGAACATGCGCAAGAGCCTCGCGGCGCAACGTGCGGTCGGCGTGCAGACCGAGGAGATCGACGCCGCCGATGTCGCCGCGATGTGGCCCACCGCCGACCTCGAACCCTTCGCGGCCTTCGGTTGGGAAGAGCGCGGCGGCTACGGGGACGCGTATCAGACCGCGCAGGCCTTCGCGGCCTCGGCGCGGGCAACAGGAATCCGAATTCGTCAGGGCACCAACGTCACCGGCCTATTCGTCGACGCCGACCGGGTGACGGGAGTCCGACTCGCGGACGGTTCGACGATCTCCGCGGACACCGTGGTCGTCGCCACCGGTGTCTGGTCCAAACCGTTCCTCGCGCCCTACGGGGTCGACATCCCGATCGAGGTGCACCGCGAACAGATCGTGATGATTCACCCCGGTGAGGACCTCGGCGAGGTGCCGGTCTTCTCCGACCTGGTGTCGCTGCAGTACGTCCGACCGGACGTCCGCGGCGAGATTCTGTTCGGCAACAGCGATCTCGCGGCGCTCGACATAGCGAATCCCGACGACTACCGGAACCGCGCGGACTCGGACTTCATCGACCTCACCGTCGACAAGGTCGGCACCCGGTTCCCCGGGTTCACCGATCCGGCGATCACCACGAGCTACGCCGGGTGTTACGACGTCACACCCGACTGGAATCCGATCATCTCCAGCGGACCACTGGACGGGCTCGTCCTGGCGGCCGGGTTCAGCGGCCATGGGTTCAAGATCTCGCCGGCGGTCGGCCGGTTGATCGCCGACCTCGTCGTCGACGGACGCAGCGCGGACCCGCGTATTCCGGAGTCGGACTTCCGGTTCACGCGGTTCGCCGAAGGCGACCTGCTGACGACGCGCTTCCCGTATGTGGGAGCCGGCGAGATGCGCTGACCGGGACGCCGGATGATCCGAGGCCGTGGCCGTCGACAGGGGTGGAATCGTGTGTCAACTGTCAGGAAACGTTGTTTCTCACTATGCTGGCGGCGTGACGGACGACCCATTGATCCGGAATCAGTCCGGCACCGCGCGAGAGAGACCTGTCGACCAGTCGGTCGAGGAGCTGGAGCTCGAGACGGCGATCGCGCACAACGTGCGTCGCCTGCGACGTCAGCAGGGACTGTCGGTGGGAGACATGGCCACTCGCGTCGGCATCTCCAAGGCGATGCTGTCGAAGATCGAGAACGCCCAGACCTCGTGCAGTCTCAGCACGCTCGCCCGCCTGGCCAACGGCTTCGACGTGTCGGTCACCTCGCTGTTCCGCGGCGCCGAGATGGAGCGGTCGGCGGTGTTCGTCAAAGCGGGCGAGGGCTCGGAGATCGTGCGCGAGGGGTCCCGGGAGGGTCACGAGTACGAGCTGCTCGGGTCGCTGCGCGGTGAGCACAAACGCCTGGAATGTCTCCTCGTCACCTTGACGGAGAAGTCGGTGACCCAGCCGTTGTTCCAGCATGCGGGAACCGAGTTCCTGTACGTCCTCGAGGGCGTGATGGACTACGCCCACAGTCGCTCGGTGTACCGGATGCATCCAGGCGACTCGCTACAGATCGACGGCGAGGGCGCGCATGGACCCGTCGAACTCGTCGAGCTGCCGGTGCGCTTCCTGTCGGTGATCGCGTTCCCGGATTCGGCCGTGTGACAGCCCCATTCAGGTTCGCGACCGGCTGAGGTCGAAGTCGTAGCGCGAGGTCGGCACCACGTCGAGGTGGCGGTCCGCGCCGAAGCGGGACACGCTCTCGAGCATCAGGGTCATCCGGCGCTCGAGTTCCCGCTGATCACCGCCGCTTCCGTAGAACGCGTGGATGTCGCTGACCGCCGCCATCGGGAACAGTTCCTCGACGATGGCCGCGACCGGCGGGATGTCCTCGGTCAACGGTCGTTCGACGATGTTCTGGACGTAACCGAACGTGGCCTGGGTGTCGATGGCGACCTGGGTGTGATCGTCCAACCAGCGGCGCAACCACTCGGCGTGGTCGAGTTCGTCGGGTCGCCGCAGGAACGCGACGTTGGACAGGGCGTCGATCCGCGTCCCGTCCGCGGGCAGGTCCGGATTGAGCGGCGCCCGCGCGGTGACCGCCCAGGCAGCGATCGGACCGTCGAGTTCGTCATCGACGACGGCAAGGACCGGGTCGGGGTCGGGCGCCCAGAAGGACAGCACCGCGACGATGGGCGGGTCGAGTTCGTCGATGCGCATGGCCCCGGAGACCGCGTCGTCGCTGAGGTTGACCTGCACGCGCGTTGCCCCCGCTGCCATACAGCGCTCGACGAGATCGTCGGCGTCGGTGCGGCTCGGCCCGCCGCCCCGGATGGCGACGATCACCTTGGAACTCGTCATCCCGCGGACGGTACCGGTCGTTCCGCGCGCCGGTCGCCGATTCGCAGATCCATCCGCGCTTTTGCTCCCTGAGCTGTGGGGAGCGCAAGCGACAGCCCCCTGCTCCCTGAGCTGTGAGGAGCACAAGCGACAGCCCCCTGCTCCCTGAGCTGTGAGGAGCGCAAGCGACAGCCCCCTGCTCCCTGAGCTGTGAGGAGCGCAAGCGACAGCCCCCTGCTCCCTAATCCGAAGAGTTAGGTGAGGTGGCTGCTCAGGCCGCTCCGTGGGGTGTGATGGTGACGTCGTATCCGAGTTTGTGTAGGTCGTAGATGGCGCGGTTCTTGGTGCGTTCGGGGTGGCGTTGCTGGTGGTAGTCGGGGCCGGGTTCGTCGTAGACGACGTTGTCGGTGAGCATGATCCAGACCACGGTGAGCAGGGTGTGCTCGAGGGCGACGATCGCTTTGGGTTTGCCGCGAGAGCGGACCAGGCGCCGGTACTTGGCGTTGAGGAACGTGCCTTTGTGGCTGGCGATCGATAACGCTGTAGCCCCGAGAGCACCTTTGAGGTGACGGTTACCGGGGCGGGTTTTGACGTTTTTGACCCGTCCGGCGGATTGGTGCTGGCCGGGGCAGACTCCCGCCCACGAGGCCAAATGGCCTGGTGTGGGGAACTGGGCCATCTGGCCGCCGGTCTCGGCGATGATCACATCGGCGGTGGTGGTGGAGATACCCGGGATCGTGCAGATCAGGTCCCGCTTGGCCTGAAACGGCGCCATCACCTTCTCGATGCGCTCGGTCAACGCGTCGATCCGGGTGGTGTGTTCGGTGATGAAATCCAG
>NZ_JAGRQM010000026.1:0-55716 GCF_018132775.1 Gordonia sp. SCSIO 19800
GTCGATCCTGGCCAAGGTCGCCCGCGCCCGCGCCGCACTCGAACAAGGAGTTAGCTAAAACCGAGACACACCACTAGGACGTCGCAGATTTCGACACCACACAGCTCGACGGCGTCGGTAATTGTCATGCCGAGCTCATCGAGCAACTGTTGGGCGCCGCTGACGAAGTGGCGCAGTGCGTCGTCGCTGGCGGGTAGCACACCAGTGGTGAACACCGTCACGTCCCGGGTGGGGATGAAGTACGGTGCGCCTCGCATCGCCCAGGTTTGCAGCAGTATTCGGTCCTCCACAGCCGCTGCGACCATGTTTGCCGTCACGCCGTGCACCCTCGCGTGCAGCGACAGAAGCGCAGATCCTGGTGGGCTGTTCTGGATGCCGCATCGTGCACTGCCCGCGACAATACCATTGTCTCCCAGACGATTTGCCAACCCGTGCGCGGACAACCGATACGCGATCACCTGCTCCGCCGAGACACTGTCAGCCACGCCGCACACTCACCGATCGGACGCACTCGTAGGTTCTGTTGTCGAGCGATCGACGAGTGCGTGACGAACGAAGCGGACGACTGTCACCACCAGGGCGAGCACGGTGCCCGCGATGGCCACGATGAGCACCGTGCGCGTGAGCGTCGTCCACGGCACGGTGGACTCATCGGCGAAGTCGAACGGGAAGACCTGCCAGAGACGGATCAGGGCCACGAGGGTGATCGCATCGGAGACCACTTCGCCGATGGCTTTCAGCGGCGGCGGGTCGGCGATGAGGTACACCGCGTTGACGACGATTCCCGCTACCAGTGCCGCAATAAGCCAGCCGAGCACATCGCCTGTTTCCTCGGTGAGGAACGGGACCGTATCCCAGCCCGGCCATCGCACCAGCAACCCGAGGAGGGCGCCGTCGACGACCAGAGTGGCCAGATAGCCGAACCGGCGGCGGCCGGATGCCGGTGAGACTGTCGAACTGAGAGCCATGTGGGCCTCCTTCTGTGCTGGAGCGTCGCACGGAGATGACGTCGAGCCTGCTTGTCGTCGGCGAAGAGCCGGTGTGACTCGGTCCGGAACCGTGACAGAGTGCGACGAGGATTGGCGCGCGCACGTCACCAAGTCCAGTTGAACCCATGCGCAGTTGAGACGCCCGAGTCCAAAGTCCCTAACCACGACCCTCGAGGGTCGCACCGTGTGCCCCGGACGGCGGCACGGTCACGACTTCAGACATAGGTGACCTTCGCCCCTCCTCGCCGTGTCTGTCGACATCGATGATGGACATTGGAGCAGACCACGCACCACGAACGGACATGCCGATGGCCACGACCTCTTCGATGGATCGTCGCATCGGCTGGAAACGATCGCTCGCTGTCTTTTTCACCGCACTCACCGCGCTGCTGGCCTACGCGGGGGCGGTGGGACTGGCCGGGGGTGGCACCGACTTCGGGCCGACGGTCAATGCGCGCCTTCCCTGGCACAGTCCGGTGCTGGCCGGGATCGGGTTGGCGCTACTGGTCGGACTCCCGATGACGGTCGCAGCCTGGCTTTTACATAACAATCAACGCTCCGACACGGCGATGATCTCGATCTTTGCCGGAGGATGGTTGATCGGATGGATCGGCGTGCAACTCGCCGTGATCCGCACGCTCAATCCGTTGCAGGCCGCCTGCGTCGGCGTCGGAGCCGTCCTGATCGGACTCGGCATGTCCGTGCGTCACGAGCTCGGCTCCCGCACCCGCCCACGACCGTGATCTCGCAACTAGGAGGGACGATTCGATGAAGGACACTGTCGGTACTGCCTTCGGTACGTCGTTGACGATCCTGCATTACCTCCCGGTTCCAGGACCCGTCGTCACCGACGTCCTTGCGGGCAGTGTGCCGATGCGGGTCGCGTCCCGTTGTTGAGGACGCGTCTTGGCGGCACCGAATGATGACGCGAGTCGACGAGCAGACGATCCGCATCGCGAGACGGCGTCGATCGACATCGAGGACGCCGGTGGCGCCTCGGCCCCGGCCAGTCTGGCGGTGACCCTCTCGATGCCGATGGGCGGCACGCTCATGCGATTCCTCGCCCGGGTCAGGGACGCCGAAGGCGAAGCGACCGGAGAGGTACTGCGCAGCGCCACCTAGGCGAGACCATCCCGGTCGGCACGGTGATGGCAACCTTCTATGAACCGGGTGAGGCGGCATGCGACGCGGCGCAACCCCGTCCCGGCGAAGCGACGTCGCCGGAGGCGGCCATCCATGCCCAACCAGAGCCCGCCCAGCCAGAGCCCGCCCCGGAGATGGCTCGGGCATCTCCGTCGACCGGGCCGCGCCCCGGGCTCCGGCGGCGTCCACGAAGCCGGTAGGCCCCTACACCGGCCCGGGCGTGCGGAGCCGAGTGCGCATCTCCCCCGCAGCCGCCCGTCGCGCGCGAGAACTCGCCGTCGATCCCGGTCGTGTCCGGGGAACCGGACCTGATGGCGCGATCACTCTCGACGACGTCGAGCATTGTCGCCCGGATGAGCCCGACAGACGCGCGAGTGACATGCGCCGGACGATCGCGGCCGCGATGAGTCGTTCCAAACGAGAGATCCCGCACTACTACCTCGCCGAGACGATCCCGATGGAAGCGGCGACGAGATGGTTGTCCGAACGCAAAGCCCGACGTCCCGTGGAGGAACGGATCCTCTCCGCGGTTCTCTTCCTCAAGGCGGTGGCACTGGCCGCGCAGAGGTACCCGGAGATGAACGGATTCTGGCGCGACGACGATTTCACACCGCAAGCACGCGTTCACGTGGGTGTGGCGATCGCCTTGCGGCGAGGCGGATTGATCGCCCCTGCCATTCACGACGTGACGGACAAATCACTCGACGCCCTGCAGGCCGACCTGATCGATCTGGTGGCCCGTGCCCGTAGCGGCCGACTTCGCAGCTCGGAATTCACGGACTCGACGATAACCGTGACCAATCTCGGCGACAACGGCGTCGAGACCGTGTTCGGCGCGATCTATCCGCCGCAGGTCGCGCTGGTCGGCACCGGAACGATGACCTATCGACCCTGGGTGATCGACGGCGAGATGCGCCCTGTGCCGCTCGTCAACACGTCACTGTCGGCCGACCATCGAGCCAGCGACGGGCGCCAGGGCGCACGATTTCTCTGCGCCGTCCGAGAACTGCTGCAACAACCAAACGAGCTTTGAGGAGCACTCATGGACGACGAGACGATCACCACGGCGGTCGTGGACGCTCTGCTCGCGGTAGCACCAGAACTGTCCAGGGAGAGCATCTCGGTCGATGAGCCGATACGCGAAATCGCCGAACTGGACTCGGTCGACTGGCTGAGCTTCTTGACGGGCATCAAGAAGCGGCTCGAGATCGAAGTGCCCGAGAACGACTATGCCACTTTGCAAACCGTCACCGACGTCGTTCGGTACGTGAAGGGAATCCCGCGATGAACTCGCCGATGACGATACCCCAGTTGTTCGCGACCGTCGCGAGGCCGGACGGGTCCTCGCCGAACTCTTGTCCGGATTCCACGATCACGACGACGTCGTCGTCCTCGCATTGGCGCGTGGCGGGGTTCCGGTCGCGTTCGAGGTGGCATCGGCTCTGCGACTACCGTTGGATGTGTTCGTGGTTCGCAAGCTCGGACTGCCAGGCCACGAGGAGTTCGCCTTCGGCGCAATCGCTTCCGGCGGGCGCATCGTCCTCAACGACGACGTGGTGAGGGCAGGTCGAGTCACTCACGAACAGTTGCGACGGGTGATCGAACGGGAGACCCGCACCCTCGAAGATCGAGAGAGCCGGTACCGGGGTGTTCGCGCGCCGGTGGAGATCGCCGGCACGACGGTCATCCTCGTCGACGACGGGCTCGCGACCGGGGCCAGTATGCGGGCGGCGGTCAGTGCCCTCCGGGAACGAGAGCCTTCTGCGGTGGTCATCGCGGTTCCGGTCGCCCCCGAATCGACCTGTCGTGAGCTCGCCGAGTCGGTTGACGAAGTCGTGTGCGCATCCATGCCGACCCCGTTCGCGGCGGTAGGCCAGTCGTACCGGGCCTTCCCTCAGGTCACCGACGACGAGGTCCGAACTCTGCTGTCCACATCCACCACCTCGCCGCCGACGCAACTTCCGGATGAACAGACTCTTGCGGTCGTCGTCACTCGATCGGCAGTCGAGTGCACCGACGGCGTCCCGCCGGATGCCGTACTCGACGACTTCGTGGGGGACGCCCGATTCGTGCTGATAGGTGAGAGCTCCCACGGCACCGAAGAGTTCTACGAGTCCCGCGCCCGCATCACTCAGTGGCTCATCGAGAACAAGGGCTTCAAGGCCGTGGCTGCGGAGGCGGACTGGCCGGACGCCCACCGGGTGAACCGATGGCTTCACGGCGAGGGATCGGATGGCTCTGCCGACGAGGCACTTTTAGGGTTTGATCGGTTCCCGGCCTGGATGTGGCGAAACACCGTCGTGCGAGATTTCCTCGACTGGCTGCACCGATACAACGCCGGCCGGCCCGAGGGTGACGAACGCGTCGGCTTCTACGGGCTCGACCTCTACAGTCTGCACCGCTCCATGCAGGACGTGACCGCATACCTGGACACTGTCGATCGCGAGGCAGCACGGCGCGCTCGGGCTCGGTACGCATGTTTCGACCACTCCACGGCCGCAGATGGGCAGGCCTACGGTTACGCCGCCGCGTTCGGCGCGGGCCAATCGTGCGAGCGCCAGGTCGTCACCCAGCTGGTCGACATGTACGCCGCGACCTTGGATCGAATTCGCAGCGACGGCACGGCGGCTCAGGACGAACTGTTCTGCGCTCGACGAAACGCCTTCGCGGTGCGAGGTGCAGAGTCGTACTACCGCAACATGTTCCGCAGTCGGGTCACGTCATGGAACATCCGTGACCGCCACATGGCAGAGACTCTGGAAGCACTCGCCGAGCACCTGACGACGAGATCGGCGGTTCCAGCGAAGATCGTGGTATGGGCACACAACTCGCACGTGGGGGACGCGCGGGCTACCGAAGTCGGGGCCGATGGCCAGCTGACTCTGGGACAACTGGTTCGCGAGAAGTACGGACAACGCTGCCGGATCCTGGGATTCTCGACTTACCAGGGAACCGTCACGGCCGCCGATGAATGGGGAGGAACTCCACGACGCATGACGACCCTCCCCGCCCTCCCCGGAAGCATCGAAGAAGTCTTCCATCGGGCGCCCATGCGATCGTTCTTCCTGTCGTCGCAGTCGGCCGGAGCAGCCGAGGCGGTCGACTCGATTCGCCTGGCTCGCGCGATCGGCGTGGTCTATCTGCCCGACACGGAACGCCAGAGCCACTACTTTCACGTGCGCGTCCCCGAACAATTCGACGCGTACATCCATCTTGATCAGACGCGGGCGCTACGACCACTCGAACCGCTGGGCTCCTGGGACGACAGCCAGCACCCGGAGACATATCCGACCGGCCTGTGACCGACAGAGGCCAGAGATCTCCGCTCGGAAAGGACCGTGACACATGCCCGTACCAGAACCCGTGCCCTGGCCGCGCGCATTGATCATGCTCGCGCAGTGCGCCCTCGATGTGGCGCGCTCGCTGTGGCAACGACGCCTGCACCAACCGCTCGGTGACCTCGGCCGGGTCATCAGCTTTGCCGACGGAACCGAGGCCGTGGTGTACCGCGAAACCGTCCGCGACGACGACCCGATTACCGAGCCGGTGAACCTCATCGTCGGCTTCCGGCTACGGGCGGTGGGCGGCAACAGTCTGGCACACAGATTCTTTCGCGTGGAAAGTGTATGCAACACCGTCCTGTTCGCAGGGTTCGACGGATTCGTTTCGAAACTGTGGATGACCGCCGACGGAAACAACGTCTATCGCGGTGTGTACGAGTGGGACGGATACGACAGCTCGGTCGACTATGTCAACGTCCTGTGGTGGCCACTCATGGCGGTCAGTGAACGGGATTCGATCCGCTACCACGTCATCGACGACAGCACCCGAGGCAGCCTCTTGTCGGGTGTGCACACCGAAGCGGGCGGGCGCGAGTGGTGGCGGCCGACGGTATGACAAGGTCCGGTCTTCTGAGAGGTCGCAAGCGCACACTCACTCAGTGGCCGTCATCTGACTGGGCAGACCTTCGGTCGGCGAGGATTTGTTCGGTCCATCGGTCGATGTCGTCCCAGTCCCGGGCATCGCCGTATCGGCCACCCATGAGGCGGAAGACAACTCGTCCCAGACCGGGCCAGTCACCCGGGGATATGGCGCCGGCGAAGGCGCGGTGGCCACGCAACGCGCCCGTGTGCTCCATGGCCGCAACCGCACGTGGAACCGGTGTCCGAGGACGCAACCACCGTGCGACCAGAGGTGACAGGAATGTCGATGTCGCACCGATGGACGAGACCGAGAACGCCCACACCGGCGCGGGCGCGGCCTCGGCCAGCGAATCGGCGAGATGCTCGGCGGCGGGCAGCCATTGGCCATTGTGAATCGCGCTGCCGACGACCAGGCGCTCTGCCCGGTCAGGCGTATGGTCACCGCGAAGCGGCCAGAGCTCCACCGAGTCCCCGCCGGCGCGCAAACCTCCGGCAATTCGTTGCGCCACACCCTCGGTGGCACCGTGGGCACTGTCGAACGCGATCACAGTGTGCACGGTGCTGACTCCGACCCACGGGTGCGTGCAGCGGGGACAGCCGCGCGGTCCACCGCGCCAGTCACGTCCGCACCGTCTCCGCCGATGCTCGGGTGTGAATGCGCGCGCATCTCACGGGATAGAAACGCGTCGAGATCGGCGAGCGAGGACATCAACGGTGCCGGAAACACCACTGTCGTGTTCTTCTCGACCCCGATCTCGATCAGGGTCTGCAGGCTGCGAAGCTGTAATGCGATCGGGTGGTCGGCCATGGTCTTCGCTGCGGTGGAGAGTTGATGCGCAGCGACGGCTTCGCCTTCCGCTGCGATGATCTTCGCGCGCTTCTCGCGCTCTGCCTCCGCCTCGCGTGCCATCGCGCGTTGCATCCCCCCGGGTAGCTGGATGTCCTTGAGCTCGACCAGACGGACCTCGACGCCCCATTCCTGCACGGTCATCTCGAGGATTCGCCGGATGTCGTCATTGATGGTGTCGGTATGCGCCAGTGCATCGTCGAGCGAATGTCGGCCGACCACCTTGCGCAGGGTGGTCTGGGCGATCTGGTTGATCGCCGCATGGACGTCCTCGACCTCCACCACCGCCTTCACCGGGTCGACCACTCGGTAGTAGGCCACCGCCGAGATGTCCACACTCACGTTGTCGCGGGTGATGATTCCCTGCGATTGGATCGGCATGGTGACGACACGCATCGACACCCTGATCATTCGGTCGGCGAGGGGGATGATCACACGTAGACCCGGATCACGGGTGCCCGCCAGTTTGCCGAAGCGCAGCACGACTCCGCGTTGATACTCCGACACGATCCGGACCGCGGTGATCGCGACGATCACGATCACCACTGTCACGCAGGCGATCACGACCCACGAGGTTGTCGTCATGGTCCCGCTCCCCTCTCGGAGGTTCGACCACCAGTAGAAGCGATGACGAGAGGCGTCGATAGGGCCGACCGGCTTGGAACCGGGTGGCTTTCGACCCTCCTCACAGCGTCGGCGAGGCGGTGCGATTGTCGTGTCAGATTCGTCTCGCCAACCGGAGGGCCACCATGTCCACACCCACCACTCATCATGCGTCATACTCGTTTCTGCCGGACATCGCAGAGCTGTTCTCCACGTTCCCCGCTGTCGGAATGCTCCGTCCCAACGGGCATCTGATCCGGGTGGAGGAAGAATCGTCCGCCGAGCAGTACGTTGTCCGTGCTGAGCTACCCGGAGTCGATCCGGACAAGGACGTCACGGTGACCATCCTCGATGGGGTCCTCACGATCGCCGCGCAACGCACCGAGCGGTCCTCCCACAACGGTCACTCCGAATTCGCCTACGGTGAGTTCTCCCGGGCCGTGTCGTTGCCCAAGGGATATGTGGAAGACGGCGTGAAAGCGACGTACTCCGAGGGCATCCTGACCGTCACCGTGCCGCTGAGTGCGCCGACCAGCCCCGGCACGCAGGTGCAGATCGAGACCGCTTGACGCCGCGACCACCGCCACACCCTCACTTGGGTAAGCCCTCCCCCGGAGCCGTCCTTCTGACGGCGACCGCTACCGCTTTCGCAGCGGGCGCACTCCTGTGGTCCGCGGGGTCGGGCCGGCTTGCCAACGCCTGCTGGACAGCGGGGATCGCTGTCGCGCTCGCAGCGTCGCTGTGGTGGATCCTGTCGGGGCTTCGTCAGCGCAAGCTCGGGGTCGATCTCATCGCATCGCTGGCGCTCGTCGGGACTGTGCTGGTCGGCGAGTATGCAGCGGGCTCGTTGATCGGGGTGATGCTCGCGACCGGCCGGCTTCTGGACGCGTCGGCGTCGCGACGTGCACGCAAGGACCTCAGTGCGCTCGTGAATCGGTTTCCGACGACCGCGCGACGACGCCGCGGGGCCGAGATCACCGTGATCGACGTCGACGCCATCGAACCCTGGGACATCCTGGCCGTGGCCCCGGGAGAAATCGTCCCGGCGGACGGTCGACTGCGCGACAACGCAGTACTCGACGAATCTGCACTCACCGGTGAGCCGTTGCCACGACACGTCCGGCGCGGTGGCACCATCCGGTCCGGTGCGGTCAACGCCGGCGCAGCCTTCGACATGATCGCCCGCTCCCCCTCGGCCGACAGCACCAATGCAGGCATCGTTCGACTGGCTGGAGCAGCCGCCGCCGAACGTGCGCCCGTGGTCCGACTCGCGGACCGCCTGGCCATCTTATTCATCCCCGTGACGCTGACTGTGGCCACGGTCAGCTGGTGGATCAGCGGCTCGCCGACCCGCGCAGTCGCCGTTCTCGTCGTCGCCACACCCTGCCCGCTGCTCTTGGCCGCGCCGATCGCCATTGTCGCCGGCCTGTCACGGGCTTCTCGATCAGGAGTGATCATCCGCGACGGTGGTGCCCTCGAGACTCTGGGACGCGCCCGCACCCTGCTGATCGACAAGACCGGCACCCTGACCACCGGCCGCCCGGAACAAGTGGAAGTCACCGCGGCCCCCGGAGAGGATGCCGACGGTCTGCTGCGGCTATCGGCTTCGGTCGAACAGATGTCGCCGCACGTGTTCGCGACCGCCATCGTGAGTGAGGCCGCTCGACGTGAGCTGCCACTGACCGTGCCGACAGGTGTCCACGAGAACGCGGGAACGCGGGTACGGGCGTCTCCGGCGTGGTCGCGAACCGTTTCGTCGAGGTCGGTGCGCGAGACGCCCCGGTTTCGGTCTGGGCGCGCGCGGTGGTACGCGGCAGTGAGCTGGACGGGACCGCCATCGCCTGGATCAGGGTGGACCATCGCGATGCGGGCGCCATCACCATGAGCGACCCCGTACGAGCAGATGCACCGCGCACACTCCGTCGACTCCGTGCTGCGGGGGTGACCAAAGTCGTTCTCCTCACGGGCGACCGAGAATCAACCGCCCGCGAGGTTGGTACCGTGCTCGGCGTCGACGAGGTGTACGCCGGGCAGACTCCCGCCGACAAAGTCGCCTGCGTCGAGGAGGAATGCCGCTCGGCAGTCACCGTGATGGTGGGCGACGGCGTGAATGACGCGCCGGCTTTGGCGAGCGCAAGTGTCGGTGCGGCCTTGGGCGCCCACGGCACGACGGCGAGTACGGCTACAGCAGACGTTGTCCTCACCACCGACGGGATCGGGCCGCTCGCTTCAGCGATGGAGATCGCGCGCCGTTCGCGTCGGATCGCCGTTCAGAGCGCGGGTATCGGCATGGCGCTCTCAATCGGTGCCATGCTTGTTGCTGCCTTGGGCTGGCTCCCGCCGACCGCCGGCGCTTTGCTCCAGGAAGCGATCGACGTCGCAGTCATCCTGAATGCCCTACGCGCATTGACCGGTCCGCGGTCGGTCGTACACGTTGATGATCCCACCGGGGCGTTGCTCCGCAGGTTCTCGACCGAGCATGAGATGCTTCGGACGAAACTTCGAGTACTGGTCGATGGCGCGAATGACTTGGCGGGACAGGGCATCGAGGCATCGAGCGGCGACGGAGTGCAAGGGTTACGGCGAGCGGATGATCTACTCGCGGCGGTTGTTCTGCCTCACGAGCATGCTGAAGAATCCTTGCTCTATCCTGCACTTGCCAAACCCCTGGGCACCACCGAGGCCACCGTGACCATGAGTCGGATGCACGCCGAGATCGACAGGCTGGCGAGGAGGGTGCATGCCCATCGTATGCACGCGGATCGAAACGGGCAGATCACCGCCGATCAAAGACTCGACGTGATGGCGACCCTCTACGGGCTCCATGCTCTCCTGCGACTTCACTTCTCCGAAGAGGAGCAGAACTATTTCACTCTGGTAGCTACTCCTGGTACAGGAACGGCCCTTCCGTGATCCTGTCGCTGAGGACTCGAATGAGGTCGTCACCAATGCGTCGGGACAACCATGATCGGTACCTCGATCGAATGCAGGACCGCGCGACTGGTGGACCCGATCACGTGGGCCGAAGGTCCGGTCAAGCCTCGACTGCCCACCACCACCATCGACGATCCCGAAGCATGTTCGGCTATCGCGTCCACTGGACGATCGTGCACGAACTCCCAGCGGACAGACGTCGTGCTGCCCCGCGACGAGGCAGTTCGGGCGTGCTCGATGCCGTGGTCGAGGCCGGCGCGATCGGCGCCCGACATTGCGTGGACGGCAACGACTTCAGTGTGCCGGAGCGCTGCTTCCTCCGCCGCATGCATCAGGACGGCGGTGTCGCCTGTTCCACCGTCCAGTCCGGCAATCACCGGACCGTCCGATCTCTCGTCAGAACGGTCGCGGACAACGACGACCGGGCACGACGAACGCATGGCGACCGTGGTGCTGATCGCGCCGAGTAGTCCGCCGGCGAGGTCGCCGAGTCCGCGCGATCCTACGACGAGTTCACGAGCCGCTCGCCCTGCTGCGACGAGAGCGTCGACGGGTCGCCCTTCCGATATGTGCGTGATGATCGGTACCGCACTGTGGCCGGCGGTCCGGCGGGCCGATGAGCGGGCGTCGGCCAGCACACGCCGCGAGCGACGAGTGCACTGAGCGGAGCAATCCGTTCGGAGGTTCACCGCATCGGCAAACGTCGGACGATGCTCGTGTTGGACGGTGACGATTGTCAGCGACGCACCTCTGAGGACCGCATCGTCCACCGCCCACCGGAGCGCCCCCAGGGACGGCCCCGACACATCCTTCAGCCCCACCACCACTGGCAGGTCGTCGGCGATGCGGTCAGAAGAAGCGCGGTCCGGATGCGACTCACGAGACATGCAACCAGTATCAGCAGCGCCGACGGATTCCGACCAGGGACCAAGGCAATACATAACGCGCGGACGGGGGCGACGTTCGGACGAGCTGGCCGATGCCCTACATCGTGGGGTCGATCGACTCTGTTGCATCCCATTGTCTGCGCGCACGCTTGAGCCATTGGGAGGCAAACGCGGGAGAGGTCTAGATGATGGACTGGGGATTGCCGACGGACGCGCAGACATCGGAATCGGGATCGTCGGCGGTGGCGGTGCCGACGATGCGGGCATGGTCCGTCAGGGCACCCGGTCCGGTGTCTCGGACGCCTCTGCGATTGGAGGAGGTCCCCCGCCCGATTCCGTCGACAGGCGAACTGCTGATCGCGGTCGAGGCATGCGGAGTGTGCCGAACCGATTTGCACGTCTGCGAGGGTGACCTACCCGAACATCGCCCGCATGTCACCCCTGGGCACGAGGTGGTTGGCACGGTCGTCGAGATCGGCATCGACACCGACACCGCGTTCCAGATCGGCCACCGGGTCGGGGTGCCATGGCTGCGCAGCACCTGCGGGATGTGTGCCTACTGCCGGCGCGGGGCCGAAAACCTCTGCATGTCATCGACGTACACCGGATGGGATGCGGACGGCGGATACGCAGAGTACGTCCTCGCCCCCGCGGACTACGCCCTGGCCCTTCCCGAGGGCTACACCGTCGACGAGCTCGCGCCGCTGTTGTGCGCGGGAATCATCGGCTACCGCGCCCTGCGGCGGACCAGCCTGCCCGAAGGGGGACGTCTGGGCTTGTACGGCTTCGGAGGCAGCGCCCACCTGGTCGCCCAGGTGGCCCTCCAGCGCGGCGCCTCCGTACACGTCATGACCCGCGAACCCCACGCTCGCCGCCTAGCACGTGAACTCGGAGCGACATCGGTGGGCGAAGTCCATTCCCATCCGTCCGAACTCCTGGACGCCGCAATCATTTTCGCCCCCGTCGGTGAGCTTGTGCCGGTGGCCCTGTCAGCCCTTGATCGGGGCGGTGTCGTCACACTCGCCGGGATCCACATGAGCGACACCCCACCGCTGAACTACCAGCAACACCTCTTCCACGAACGCGAAATCCGCAGCGTCGAAGCGAACACACGAGAAGACGCGACGGAGTTCCTCCGATTCGCCGGAGAGCATCGACTGCAGGTGACGACAACCTCATACCCGCTCGACGACGCACTGCTCGCTCTCCGGGATCTCAAGGCGGGCCGCTTTGCCGGCGCCGCTGTTCTACGTCCCGATCAGCGCGCGAACTGAGGTCGCCAACGGCCGTCACGACTCGTTGCTGTGCGTGACCATCACCGGACACGGGGCGACCTGTACCACAGCCCGACTGGTGGAACCGAGAAGTAGTCCTCGAAACCCGCCCCGACCGCGCGTACCCACCACGATCAGCTGCGCCGACTGCGCTGCCTCAACGATCTCCTCTGCGGGAGACGCGATTCCAACATGTTTGCGGATCGTTACGTCCGGAAAGTCTTCCACAGGGCCCGCGAGCTGCTCGCCCAACACTTCCTCGGCCTCGTCCCGCATGTTTCGCTCGGCAAGGCGCGCGTCACCGTAGAACGCCGCCGGCGAGAACTCCCCGAACGCGTGAACCGCCACCAACGGGACTCCCAACAGATCTGCTTGGCGAAATGCCTCGGCGATCGCGGCGCTCGACCTCGGTGACGCATCGACCCCGACCACGACGGATCCACTCGCGGGCGGAGTTCCACCCACGATCACCACTGGGCAGTGCGCATGCGTTGCGGCGTCGGCACTCACCGAGCCGAGCAACAATCCGCGGACCCCACCGAGCCCTCGCCTACCAACGACCACCGTGCGCGCTTCAGTGGAAGCCTGCCGGAGTGCGAGTATCGCCGACCCTCCGACGATCTTTCCGTCGACCGGCACATCGGGGTCCACACTTTTCGCGAGCGTCGTCGCCGCATCCACCGCACGCGACGCATCGCCCTGCATGGCCTCGACGACGGCCGGTGACGTCATCATGGCCGTGGGTGCGTACGCCCCGGGCACGATTCCAACTGCGGATAACACTCGCACCGAACATTTCTCGCGAGCTGCAGCACCCACCGCCCAGCGCACCGCCATCAGCGCGCACTCCGAACCATCGACGCCGACAACGATCGGCGCAGTCGCGGTGTCCACCAGTTCAGCCATCCGTATCTCCGTCCGTCGATGCTCAACATCACGTGTCGAGCATTGGTGAGCTCGACAGCATCCACGAGCAGCACAGGTGATACCCGTCGGGCACCTCTCATGGTGGCCCGCTCACGGAGCGTTTTCCGGAGGCGAAAGTCACCAACGGGCCGACCCTGGACCCCTATTCGCGGTTGGGCTCCGAGCAGAACGCGCAAAGCCGACTACAACGAAGTACGAGAAGCGTGTCTTGCTTTGCTCCCGGACGGATTGCGCACACTACAGACGTGCCTGACCGACCAGGCGTGACCGGAAGCGGCTCAGCCGTCTCCGCCCGTGCCCGCGAGACCTACGTGTCCTCACGCCCTTACCAGTGGAAGTCGGCATTGTGGCCAGCGCAGAATCCACGCGGTGGCGAAACCAGCGGAACGGGTTCACAACCCGTCCAGTGTCAGTTCGAGTTCGACCGGGGCCCCAGTCACACCAGAGCATGTCGCGCTCACGGACCAGGTCCTACTCGCCACTCACCAGGACAACACTGGTTCAGTGTCGCCGACGACGATCCCGACATCGCCGTGGTCCACCGTCCGAACCCCGAACAGCCGGTCGAGAAGCTCGTCGGCCGCCAGGTCGGTGTGCGCCTCCCAGCGCCGGACGCGGTGGCGTGCGCGCGACGACGCGATCGTCACCGACGCCGACGGCGTTCCGCCGAAATCCACCGTCACCTGGCCACACTCCCCCGGCGCGACCTCGACGGTGAGCCGTGCGAGCGAGTCGCCCGAGAAGACCACGGACCCGGTGATCTCGAGGACGAATCTGCACCGCGACAGCGTCGACGCGTCCGGGCTACCGGTCCGGATTCGCGAATCGTGCACGCCCAGCTCGGCGAGCAGAGTGTCGGCACGTGCGCCGACGAGCCAGATGGCCGCATCCACGCTGCGACCGTCCGCCCCACGCAGTACGCTGCCGACCGTTCGCATCAGCGACGCCGCGGTGTGTCCCTCGGCCGACATCACCACGACGACGTCGGGGATCGAATACAGGAGTCCGACTGTCCGGGCCGCCGGATCGGTGACGAGCGGCGCGAGCGCCAGGGCTTCGGCGTTCTTCTCCGAGATTCGTTCTGAAACCGGACGCTCGGCCCAGTCGGGACCGTCGTGCCACGCGACCGCTTCGGGTTGATGCGCGAACACCGCTCCCATCATAAACGCCCGGTTCGCGAACTCCCAGTCCTCTCCCCCGTACCGGACGAACGACGGATCGAACCCACCGATGTCGTCGAACAGCTCACGGCTGCAGGTCATCACCGCGCTGATCATGTACTTGTAACCATCCCAGCCAGGGGCCAGGAGATCGGCCGTGCGATCGTACGCGTCGACCAGCCACCCGGGTTCGCACTCATGCGAACGTTCGAGATGCCCCTGTGCGCACAACCATTCGTGCATCCCATCCGGGCTGACCTCGCCGAGATCAGCATGTTTGCGCCGACCGACGACGAGCGCGTCGGGTGCCGCGGCCGGCAACCGGACCGCGTGGCGGATGTACCCGGCTGTCGGAATCGTGTCCGCGTCGAGGAAACACAGGATCGCGCCGTTGGATGCGGCGACCCCCAGGTTGCGGGCGGCCGCCGCCCGAAAGCCCTTGTCCTCCTGCGACACCACCGTGATCGTCAACCGGGACGTCCACGCGGTGACGTCCGGCGAACAGGACGAACCGTCGTCGGCCACGACCACCTCCAGGCGATCAGCCGGGTAGGTCTGGGCCGTCAACGCCTCCAGGACCAGCGCCAGTTGACGAGGTTGGTTGTAGTACGGGATGACGACACTCACCAGCGGCGTCGGCGCGGCATCGCCGATCAGGTCCCACCGGTTGTCGGGCACGACGGTCCGACCATCACCGAGCCCGACGACCGTCACGCACTCCACCGCCGCAGCAGCCGCTCGTGCTCCAGCCCGACATCGACGGCCGTGGGCGACGGAACCACGGACGGATCGATCCAGGTGCCCGCAGGATGCGCGAACGCATGCTCGATGGCGGCCTGCAGCGCATCGTCATCGTTCGCGTGCATCGTCAGCACGCCCGGGGACCGCGCGGCGAGTTCCTCGGTGTAGGTGGTGCGCGGGACCAGTGGCCTGCGCCCGGCGGAGATCCAGGAGTTGATCGAGCCGGATGCCGACATGTGCCGGTGATAGGCGACGGGGACCGTGACCTCGGCCGACGCCCGCCGGAGTTCGTCGTCGGTCAGGTAGCCGGTGATCTCACACCGCCTACCCATGTCCGCCGCCAGCTTGGCCAGGTCGTCGGCCAGATCCTCGTGTCCGGGAGACGGGGTGCCGAGTGCGACGAAGCCGATTGACGGATCGAGACCGGACATCGCCCGGAGGGTCTCGAGATGTCCCTTCCCGGGATACAGGTAGCCGAGCACGCCGACCGTCGATTCCGCTGTCGCCAAGGGCTTGTCGACCCGTCGGGAGTCGATCATCAGCGGAACGACCTCGACATCGATCGTCGGGTCGACGAATTCGGAGAACAACGACGCCTCGTGACGGCTCGACACGATCACGCCGGTCGCCGATCGGGCTACCGACCGGAAGAACTCGATGCGTGCCTGCATCGACCGCCCGTCCGATGGCTGGGGCAGGTCGTGCAGCGTCACCGAGACCGGTCGGCGCAGACCCGCGATCATCGCGAGCAGATTGTCGCGCGCCTGCAGGGGCGTGCGCCCGAACAGACGATCTGTCACATGCAGGTGCACGAGCGCGCAGTCGGCCAGTCCCGCCGGCAGGCCGGCGCAGGGTGTGCGCATGTGCGCCAACCGATGATGGCCGCCCTCGGCGGTCACCGCGTCGTACACCGACTGCGCATACCGCACCACACCGTGCGACCGGGGCCCGACGAGGAGGTGTCCCAGGGGCCTCGTCATGCCAACCCCAGGATGTCGACGAGCTCGACGTAGCGGTCCAGCACGGCATCGATGAACTCGGGATGGTCTGCGTACCACTGCATCTGACTGCGGTGGACGACCTCCTCGGTCATCACCGCACCGTCGACGTCCCAGGCGATCCGCGCGGATGCGTCGATACCGAGCGCATCGATCACGCGTTGTTCCAGGGGCGCGCGAATGTTGCCGAGCAACTCCCGCGTCGGTGGGATCGGCGCCGACGCCCCGAGTGCATCGAGGATTCGACGACCGAGCGTCAGCAGCACCCGGTTGCCGGGATGGTTGATCGTGTGGGCGGCGTCCGCCCCGGCGTCGAGCAGGATGTCGGAGATCGCGATGTCGCACTGGCGGCGTTCGCGCATCGCGAGCTGTTCCACACTCCAGCGCTCCGCTTCTCGGAGGTGTTCGCCCGTGACGTGGACATCCCATTCGTCGAAAGATCTATGTCCGTCCCGCACGGCCAGGACCGTTCGCAGATCGTGATACGGCACAGCAGCGGGTACCGCGGACGGCTGCGCGGGATGTCGCGCGATGACCTGGAACGGATACAACCCGCCATATCGGATGACCGGCCACACGATGAACCTCGCGGACGGTGCCAGGTCGACCAGGTCCGGTCCACCGATCGGGAGTCCCCGGTAACCGGCGCGCACCGGCTGGGAGACGATCACCGCGGCTCGACGGACGAGGCGTTCGACGTGGTCGACGTCGGAGGACTCGAGTTCGTGGACCGGTGGGACGCGGACGGTACGAAACCGAAGGCCCGGGGAACTCGCCAGCACGATCCGCAACGCTTCGGCCTGGCAGTTTCCCCAGACCAGCAGTAGCTGCCTGTCGTCGGCCAGCGGGGGTTCGGTGACGCCGTAGAAGTCGCCGTAGTGCCTGGTTCGACCGTCGACCGGCACGTCGTCATGCGGAGTCACGGTTGCTCTGAAGTGGTCGAGAGACGCGATGGTCGCTGTGACATCGTCAGTTCTGGCTCCCCTCTGGAAACGCTTCGGCCGTACCCCCGGCTCCCCGTATAGCCGTTCAGCCCGCTAATGAATCATCGACTTGATCACTCCGGGGACCACCGGGACGGCGACGGCCCCGGTGAGCGGGTCACCGGGGCCGTCGCCCAGACGGGAGTCGTCACATCGTCACAGTGTCCGCGCGATGATCTCCTTCATGATCTCGTTGGTGCCGGCGTAGATCTTCTGCACACGATTGTCGGCCCACAGGCGAGCGATCGGGTATTCGTTCATGTAGCCGTAGCCGCCGAACAGCTGGAGGCATTCGTCGGCGACCACCATGGCGCGGTCGCTGGTCCACCACTTGGCCATCGCCACGGTGGGGATGTCGAGTTCGCCCTTGATGTGCTTGGTGATGCAGTCGTCGATGAAGACCCGGCCGATCCGGGTCTCGGTGGCCGCCTCCGCGAGTTTGAACTTGGTGTTCTGGAAGCTGAAGATCGGCCGGCCGAAGGCCGTGCGGTCCTTGGTGTAGGCGATGGTCTCCGAAACTGCCTTCTCCATTCCCGCCACCGACGCCACGGCGATGATCAGACGTTCCTGCGGGAGCTGCTGCATCAGCTGGATGAAGCCCTGCCCCTCCTCGGTGCCGAGCAGATTCGAGGTGGGAACGCGCACACCGTCGAAGGACAGCTCCGAGGTGTCCTGCCCGCGCTGGCCGACCTTGTCGAGCACCCGGCCACGACGGAAGCCCTCGCGGTCCGCCTCGACGAGGATGAGCGAGATGCCCTTGGCGCCCTCGGACACGTCGGTCTTGGCGACGACGATGATGATGTCGGCCTGACTTCCGTTGGTGATGAACGTCTTCGAGCCGTCGATGACGTACTCGTCACCCTGCTTGATCGCCTTGGTCTTGACGCTCTGCAGGTCCGATCCCGTACCGGGCTCGGTCATCGCGATGGCGCCGACGGCCTCGCCGCTGGCCATCTTGGGCAGCCACGTGGTCTTCTGCTCCTCGGAGCCGTACTCCAGGATGTAATGCGCAACGATGCCGTTGTGCAGGCTGACGCCCCACGAGCTGTCGGCGACGCGCGCCTGCTCCTCGATCAAGACGGCCTCGTGCGCAAAGTTGCCGCCCCCGCCCCCGTACTCCTCCGGGATCGACATGCAGAGAAGACCCAGCTCGCCGGCCTTGTTCCACAGGTCGCGGTCGACGTGGTGCTGCTCGATGAACTTATCGGCGTTCGGCTTGATCTCCTTCTCGCAGAAGCTGCGAGCCAGATCGCGCAGGGCGCTGAGATCGTCGTTTTCCCAAGAGGACCGTTCGGCCATGGTGCGAGTACCTATCCACGATTGACAGTATCAATGGCGAGCGTAACAGTGCTTGTTGGCAACGTTACGTTGGGATGACCGGAACGCTTTGTGTCAGCTGGACGCCCCACCACCGCGGAGCACGTTCTTCTGGATCTTGCCCGTCGACGTCTTCGGCAGTTCCGCGAACACGATTTCTTTCGGCACCTTGAACCGGGCGAGCGTCTTGCGCGCGAACTCGACGAGACCCTCAGCGGTCAGGCTCGCTCCGGCGCGCACGCTGACATAGGCGATCGGCACCTCGCCCCATCGTTCATCCGGACGGCCGACGACCGCCGATTCGACGACGTCGGGATGGCTGTCGAGCACCCGCTCCACCTCGACTGACGCGATGTTCTCGCCACCGGAGATGATGACGTCCTTGCTGCGGTCCCGGATCTCGACGTACCCGTCCGGATGCATCACCGCGAGATCACCGGTCCGCAGCCAACCGTCCAGGGTTGCCGCGGCAGTGGCCTCGGGATCGCGGTAGTAGCCGAGCATGACGTTGTTGCCGCGCACCACCAACTCGCCGATGGTCTCGCCATCGGCCGCGACATCGCCTCCTTCGTCGGACACGACTCGGACACGCCCTGCCACGATGTTTCCGATTCCCTGTCGCGCCTTGCGTACGGCGCGCACCTCGTCCGTGGCGTCATCCCACTCCGGCTGCCACTGGTTCACGACGATCGGGCCGAACGTCTCGGTCATCCCGTAGAGGTGGGTGATCTCGATGCCCAACCCGGCCATCCGGGCGAGGAGAGCAGGCGATGGTGGTGCACCTCCCGTCGCGGCCTGGACGACTCGATCGAGCCGAGCCGCCGACGGGTCTTCGGCGATCATGGTGAGGACCGTGGGTGCCGCGCTGAAATGAGTCACGTCGTCGTCGACGAGGTGACGCCAGATGAGTCCGGTGTCGATGCTGCGCAGGCAGACGCTCGTGCCGCCCGCGGCGATGACCGCCCACGTGAAACACCAACCGTCGCAGTGGAACATGGGGAGTGTCCAGAGATACTTCGACCCCGGACCTAGCCCGGAGTGGTAGGCCATCGCCACCGACTGCAGATACGCCCCCCGATGGTGGTACATCACGCCTTTCGGGCGTCCCGTCGTCCCGGAGGTGTAGTTGATCGCGAGCAGACCCCGTTCGCCGGTGTCCCGACGAATCGGGGCGCCCGCGTCTGCGAGCAGACGCTCGTACTCGTCCGAGCCGTCGGCCGAACCACCGATCACCACCCGAATTCCGACTGCTTCGCCGACCGCTCGTGCGCGATCAGCGAACTCGACCGTCGAGACGAGAACCGACGCGCCACTGTGTTCCAGGATGTAGATCAGCTCCGGTTCGGAGAGCCGGACGTTCAACGGCACCAGTACGGATCCGTGAGCGGGCGCAGCACTGTGCAGTTCGAGCATCACGTGCGAGTTCGCACACAACGCGGCAACACGGTCACCGGGACCGACACCGAGCTGTTCGATCACCGCGGTCAACCGCTGCACCCGATCGTGGAACTCGGTGTAGGTGAAGGAACGTGACCCGTCGATCACCGCGATTCGTCCGGCGAATGCCGCAGCGGCTCGATCCAGGAACGTGGCCGGACTGAGTGCGGAGAAGGCGAACTCGGCCGCGGGCGGCACCGGACTCCGGGCGCTGTCGATGTCCGGGTCCGGGCCGTGGTCAGTCACCATCGATCGCCGCCTCTTTCTCCACCTGTTCGATGGCCGCGATGATACTGGGGACCGATGCGTCGACCCAGGTGTTCGCGACGTGCGGCGCCGACGCCGCGGCGACAGCCAGAGCCTCGATCTCGGCGTTCGACGGTTCGCCCATGTCCAGATCGGCCAGCGAGGTCGGGAGACCGAGGGCACGGAGGAAGCTGCGGATCTCGTCGTGGTCGACCTCGGGATCGTCCTCGAGCGCCAGATGGACGAGCAACCCGTAGGCGACGTGGTAGCCGTGCAGGTGCGCCGACGACCCACGACCGACCTGCAATCCTCGCGTCATACAGTGCGCGATCGACAGGCCGCCGTTCTCGTAACCGATGCCCGACAACAGGATCACCGCCTCGACGACCGCCTCGAGCTCGGGGGTGACCTGGTGCGCGAGCGCATCGCGCACTGCAGCCTCCCCGTCGCGCAACAGGATTTGAGAACATCCATCGGCGACCACCTCGCCGATGATCAGCGGACGGGTGCCCTGCGTGGTGACACCGCGCCCTCGCGCACACGAGCGGGCCTCGTACTTCTTCGCGAGCGCGTCCCCGATGCCCGATACCAGAAATCGGATCGGTGCCTTCGCGATCACCTCGGTGTCAACGACGACCGCAGCCGGATTCGCGGGCAGACGACCGAGTTCCGACAGCCGTCCGAACTCGTCGTAGAGCGCGAACACACTGGCGGTGGGGCCGTCATTCGACGCGACCGTGGGGACCGAGACCATCGGCCGTCCGACGGTCTCGGCCACGCCCTTGGCGATGTCGAGCGCCTTGCCTCCCCCGATGCCGACCACCACGTCGCCCTGCCCGGCTGACACACGCGTCAGGGTGTCGGCGATGACGCCGCGCGTCACCGGTCCGGCCACCGGGATCACCTGGGCCCGTAGTTCGGCAGCGGCGAGCGACGCCTCGATACGCGCACCGAACAGTCCCGAGATGTCGGCGTCGATGACGACGATCGGCGCTCCCCCGATCTCGGCCACCACCCCACCGACGTCGTCGAGAACCCCTGGGCCCTGCAGATACTGTTGCGGTGCCGCGAACCGACGGGCGGTGCGGGCGACACCGATCCCGTCCAGCAGAGC
This sequence comes from Gordonia sp. SCSIO 19800, assembly GCF_018132775.1. Taxonomy (NCBI): domain Bacteria; kingdom Bacillati; phylum Actinomycetota; class Actinomycetes; order Mycobacteriales; family Gordoniaceae; genus Gordonia; species Gordonia sp. SCSIO 19800. The sequence continues at coordinate 21,524 of NZ_JAGRQM010000026.1, forward strand.
GCTCATGCGTGCGGCCAGTTCCCGGTGATCACCGCGTGCGTGATCGCCGTCTCGTCGAGACCGAACAGGGCCTCGTTGTAACCCTGGGAACCGCAGGGGTGGAAGCGATCTCCCAGCCCGATCCTGGTCACCGGCACCGAGATCCCCCGGTCGGCCAGTGTCTCGACGACCGCGCTGCCCAGACCGCCCGAGCGCAAGCCGTTCTCGACCACGATCACCCGACCGACGTCTGCGGCGACTGCGGCGATGGCCTCGGTGTCCAGTGGCTTGATCGTCGGAACGTGCAGCACTGCCGCCGATACCCCGGCCGCCTCCGCGGACTCGGCCGCTCTCAGCGCGCGAGCCGTCATGAACCCCGTCCCGATGACGGCGACGTCTCGACCCGGACGCAGCATCCGTGCGCGGCCGATCTCGAACTCGAAGTCGTCCTCGTCGAACACGACGGGCACCTTGCCGCGCAGGTTGCGGATGTAGAAGGTACCCGGCGTGGCCGCGGCAGCGCGGATGACGTGACGGAGTTCCACCGCATCGCACGGATCGATGACCGTCAGATCAGGGATGGACCGCATCACGACCAGGTCCTCGAGGGACTGGTGTGTTGCGCCATAGGGATTTACGAGCCCCGGCGAACCGGCGACGATCTTCACGTCGGCCTTGCTGTGTGCGCATGACACGGCGATGAAGTCGAGGGCCCGGCGGGTGAGGAATGCTGCGTAGGTCGCGCAGAAAGCGATCTTGCCGACCTTCGCCAATCCCGCGGCCATCATCACCGCGTTCTGCTCGGCCATGCCGGCGTTGAAGTAGCGCTCCGGGAAGCGATCCCGGAACGGGATGATGTCGGAATACTTCGACATGTCGGCACTCAGTCCGACGATCCGCTCGTCGCGGGCACCGAGTTCGGCGAGTTCGGTACCGAAAGGCGCCCGCTCGTAGGGTCCCTCGACGTCGGCGATCTCGCCCATGCCGCCGGCACGGTTTTTGAGCTCAGCCACGATTCTCCTCCAGTTCGGCGATGAGTCCGGTCCACTCGGTGTCGTGGACGCGGACGAAATGTGCCCGTTCCCGGGCGACCAGCGTGGGCACGCCGGTCCCGGGAGTCGTCCGGGCGATCAGCACGCGCGGGACGTCTGCCGGCGCGGCTGCCAGCGCATCGAACGCCCGGACGAGAGCCTCGATGTCGTTGCCGTCGACCTCCTCGACCGCCCACCCGAAGGCGGCCCATTTGGCCGCGATCGGTTCCATGTCGAGCACGATCGGACCGTCGGCCTGGATTCCGTTGCAGTCCACCACGGCGGTGAGGGAGCCGAGACCGAAACTGGCGGCCGACATCGCCGACTCCCAGGTCGACCCCTCCTGCAGCTCACCATCGGAGAGTTCCACGATGATCTTCTGATCCCCACCGTCGAGGCGGAGCCCGAGCGCCATCCCGACACCCTGCCCGAGACCGTGTCCCAGTGAGCCACCGGTGATCTCGACTCCGGGCGTCTCGTCGAAAGTACTCATCGGCAGTTCGCTGCCGTTGAGTCCGTAGTCCGCGATCTGCTCCTCGGTCAGGATGCCCAGTTCGGCGAGCACCGCATAGAGCGCGATCGAGTAGTGCCCGGTGGACATCAGGAACCGGTCCCGGGAGGGCGAGTCCGGATCAGTGGCGTCGAAACGCAACTGCCGGAAGTAGATGACCGCGAGCAGGTCGGCGATCCCGAGCCCCTGAGCGATGTATCCCTCGCCTTTGTCCGCTGCCATTCGCATCATCGCCGACCTCAGCCGGAACGCGGTGTCGGCCAGTTGCGCGGTCGACGGGCGATCGATGTCGTTGTCTACGAGCATGTGTCAGGTGCCCTCTCTGGTCATCTCGGCGTCGGCCGAGTGGAATGTGCCGTCGATGGTGATCCCGCCGTCGACCCGGAGCACGGTGCCGGTGACGAACGACGCGTCCGTCGACGCGAGGAAGGAGGTGGCTGCAGCCACCTCGTCGGGAGAACCGAACCGGCGCATCGGTGTTCGATCTATCAGTCGCTTCTCATCGAGTGTTCCGGTGTCGAGACCCGTCCGCATCATCCCGGTGTCGATGTATCCGGGGGCCACCGCGTTGACCCGGATCCCGTGCGGTCCCCATTCGGCCGCGAGTGTGCGTGTGACACCCAGGACGCCGGACTTCGCGGCGGTGTACGCCAATCGTCCGGGTAGACCGAATGTCGAACCCACCGAGGCGAGATTGATGATCGACGCGTTGGGCGGCTCGCGGAGGAGGACGAAGGCCTCCCGGCTGCACCGCATGGTGCCGCCGAGGTGGACGTCGAGTTCGGCCTGCCACCGGCCGGAATCGATTGCCTCGGCCTGGGTCCGCGAAATGATACCCGCATTGTTGATCAGGACGTCGAGCCGTCCGAACCGCTGTCGCACGGCCTCGACCGCGCGGCGGACGGACTCGTCGTCGGTGACGTCGACGACCAGCGCGGACCCGCTGACGTCGGCGGCCGCCTGATCAGCACGTCCGGCGTCGATGTCGGCGATCACCACCTGGTGTCCGTCGGCCCGCAACCGTCGCGCCATGGCGAGGCCCAGACCCTGTCCGCCACCGGTGATCAGCGCCACCGAGCCGGGGATCGTCACACGTGCCCCGGTCATCGTCCGTACACCTCCCGTACCGTCATGTCGCCCTCGGCCGCGGCGATCTCGTTGGCGTCGTGCGTGGTGTCGAACGGCTCCCAGCGGATCAGCATGCAGATGGCCGCGCCGATCAGCGGCACCGCGACGAAGATGGTGATGGTGGTCGACAGCCCCAGCGACTCCGACATCCGCGGGAACGCGTACAGGCCGACGATTCCGCCGATGCTCTGCGAAATGGTGGCCAGCTGTCCGCCGCGACCACGCAGATCGGACGGGTAGGCCATCGCCGCCATGGTCAGACCTGACACACCGGGGCCCGCCGAGTGGAAGAAGATGAACATCGCCGGGACGATGAACGCCAGGAGCACGGGGAGCGAGTCGAAGAAGACGCCGAGGATCAGGATCATCGCGGCGACTGCCAGGAAGCCGTATTTCGCGGCGCCGTTCGCACCGAGTTTGGAGGCCACCCAGATCGACGCGATTCCGCCGACGATGCCGAACACGTTGAAGACGATGGAACCGAAGGTCGCCTCGCCGAAATTCTCACCGAACAGGCTGAGCGCGATGACCGGCAGGTAGTAGGCGACGGCGTAGTACTGCAACGCCTGCATCATGGTGACCACGTTCGCCAGGATCGTTCGTGCGCGGAATCGCGTGCTGAACAGTTCGGTGAAACGTCGCTCCTTCTTCGGCTCCTCGATGGCCGCGTCGAGATGACCGGTGGGATAGGTGGCCTCGATCCCGTACATCGCCTTCAACGACTTGGTCAGCTCCGGGAGTCTGCCCTTCTTGGCGAGCCAGCGCGGACTGTCCGGCATCAGCGCGAACTGCGCGATGGCGACGACGAAGGCGAACACGGCGGCGGTGACGAGTCCCCAGCGCCAGATGCTCAGTCCGACTTCGAGGTGGTACAGGCCCAGGACGATGGCCAGCGCGACGACGGTCGAGATGTACCACTGGGCCTGCCAGAAGTTGAGCAGGTACTGCCGCTTCTTGGGCAGGTTCTCCGACAGGTAGGCCATCGCGACGCCCAGGTCCACGCCGTAGGCGGCGCCGGCGATGCAGCGCGCGAGGACCAGCATCGCGAAACTCGGTGCCGCGGCCATCATCAGCGCAGCGACGACCGCGACGATCTTGGCCACCACCATGATTCGCACTCGCCCGTAGCGGTCGGCGAGCAGACCACAGGTCGCGGCCGCGATGAGGGTCGCGACGTATCCGTACGCACTGACCAGCCCCACGCCGTTGGCGTCGAGGTTGAGCTGCTCACTCATCGGCGCAGTACCGGAGCTGAGTACCGCGAGGAAGTAGGCCTCGAAAGCGATGCCGGCGAGCCCGAGCACCAGCATGAGCTTGTGTCTCCGGGTCTTGATGTCCTCCGTGTCGACCAAGTCGTCGACCTCGGCGACCGAGGTGAATGCCCGATTCCGGGCAGGGAGTAGTTGGGTCATGAGGAATCCGTTCAGGAGCGCCCGCAGTACCGACGGCGGGCGTGTCAACAGGTCACTGAATCGAGAAGTGTTGCGATCCAGCGTTTCAGGGATGGTCCAGCGCCACGTGGCGCCGGAACCGGGAGCGGTGAACTAGAGGTGCTTCAGCAGGTCGCCCAGTCTGTCGAGGAGATGGTCGGGTTCGTGATCGGCGAGTGTGTCGTGTCCGTAATATCCGTAGGCGGCACCCATCGTGCGGGTGCCCGCGGCGGCCCCGGAACGTATGTCCTGAGGGCCGTCACCGATGTACCAGGTATGGGCCGGGTCCAGCCCGGCCCGCTCCAGTCCGAGCAGGACGGGGGCTGGATGTGGCTTGCGTTCTCGGGTGTCGTCGGCGGTGACGATGGTTGCGAAGAGGTCGATATCGATGTCGAGGTACTCGAAATCCTTCTGCACCCGACTCATTCGCTTGTTCGTGACGATGCCGACGGTGATGTCGCGGTCGGCGAGCGCGGTCAGTGTCTCGTGCAGTCCCGGGTAGGCCGCCACCCGTTGATACGCACTCGAGATGTAGTGCGCCCCATAGGCACGTTCCAGATCGACCGGATCCCCGTCCGACCACCGGGCGAAGATCTCGGGCGGTCGTGGCGCCATCAGTACGCTCGGGTCCTCGAGTTCCCCGGGCAGCGGCCGGTCGAGCTCGTTCTCGAACGTCGCCCGATAGGCCTCGACGATCGCGAACCTGGAGTCGATGAGGGTGCCGTCGAGATCGAACAGCACCCCGTTCGTTGAAGTGGGAACACCGGTGTCCGCGCGGGCGGAATCGGTCTCTGCGGTGCTCGTCGGGGAACTCATGCCTACCCCTCCCGGGGGGTGAAGGCGAAGAACTCGCGCGGATTGTCCACGAACACCCGCTCCGCGATATCGGCGGGCAGGCGATCGCGAATCTGCTTGAGCAGACCGGCGAATCCCGGCCCACCTCCGTGGTGGGGCTGATAGGACGGTCGGCCGAGATCACCGGAGACCATGATCTTGGTGTAACCCTCGTCGAAAAGGCGTCGCACATAGTCGACCCGTAGCTCGTCCGATGGGTATTTCGGCTTGGTCCAGTGATCGAAACCCAGCCAGACCCCGGTCCGCGCGACCTCGCGTAGGTAGCCGAAGTCGAGGTTTCGATCCAGGTGCCCGATGAGGACGTGGTCCGGATCGACGCCCAGATCGGCGAAGCCGTTCGCCTGTAGGTCGCCGAGCGTGCCGGCCTGACAGTGCGTGGAGATCGGTGCACCGGTCATGAGATGCGCTCTGGCGACTGCCTGCTGGACCTTGCGCTCGTCGTCACGGATCTCGTCCGTCCGGCAGGTGCCGAACTTGATCACGCCGGCCGGTGCCGAGGTGTTGTCGATCCCGGCGGTGACATCGGCAACGAACCGCGCGGCGATCTCGTCGATCGATTCCGTGGCAACCGAGTCCGGATAGTAGATCCCCTTCTGATAGCCACTCGCGCTGACGATGTGCACGTTCGAGGCTTGGGCGACCGCCAGCAGTCCGGTTGCATTGCGCCCGTAATCGGCGGTTGTCATCTCGATGAGCGCGCCGCCGCCCAGCCCATCGAAGTCCGCGACCTCGGCGATGGCCGCGTCGACGCGATCGAGGACCATGTCGGGGTCCTGGTCCTGCGCCCACTTGGGCGGGTTCGTGAAGAGGTGCTCATGGCACAGGGTCACTCCGAGATTCTCCGGGGCGATGTCGCCGAGCACGGTTCTGATGACGGGCACGAGTTCTCCGTTTCGGGGTCGAGAAGGGTGAAGGCCGGTCAGGCCGGGGACAGTTGGTCGATGTCGGCAGTGGCGGCCCACACCTCGCGCAACGGCTCGAGAACGGCGCGATAGACCGCGAACGCGTCGTCGTACAGGGCAGCGGTCGACGGATCGGGCTCATGCACTCGTCCGGGCCGGACCAGACAGGTGGTCACGCTGTCGAGGTCGGGGTACTGCCCGGTGGCCACGGCCGCGAGCATGGCCGCTCCGAGCGCGCCGGACTCCGGGACATCGGGAGCCACGATCGTTTTCTGCAGGACGTCGGCAATGATCTGGCTCCACTCGACGCTGCGAGCTCCGCCGCCGGTCAGCCGGATTTCGTTGATCTGCACCGGCATCGCCGCATAACAGTCGCGCACCGACAACGCGGTGCCCTCCATGACCGCCCGCACCAGTTCGGCGGGTGTGGTGTCGCCGCGCAGATCGACGAAGCTGCCGCGCGCATTCACATCCAGGAACGGGGCCGTGGCGCCGGCTGTGTTGAGGTATGGGTGGAACACCAGTCCAAGGCACCCCGGTTCGGCGGTACGGGCGAAGTCCCGCACCACGTCCCCGAGGGTCGTCGCACCGCGGGTGATGCGATCGACCTCGGCCGGACAGAACGTGTTGATCACCCAGTCCAGGCACAGCGTCCCGCCCCCGGAATTGGTGATCTGGCGCTGCCAGCGGTTCTCGGGCATGAGGAAGCCAAACCCGACTCCTGCCGGTTCGAGCAGCGGGTGATCGGTGGACGTGCCGTTCATCAGGCTTGTGCCGATGGTCGTGACGGCCTGACCGTCGTGCGCCGCACCGATTCCGATCATGTTCGCCGTCGCGTCGCCGGTGCCGGCACACACCGGTGTCCCGACCGGGAGACCGGTCTCGGCGGACGCTTCGGCGGACACGGTGCCGAGAAGCCCGTCGCTGACCCCGACCGTCGGCAAGCGGGTCGACATCTCTTCGATGCCGAATGCGGTGAAGAACTCCTCGGACTTGCGCCGGCCACGGAAGTCGCAGGGCGCGAACGAGAGATCGGACTCTTCGGTGGCCACCACGCCGGTGAGCCGATAGTTCACGTAGTCCTTGGCCATGAAGAAGTGGCGGATGGCGTGGTAACGGTCCGGTTCGGCGCGCTTCATCCAGGCCAGCAGCGGGTATGGGGTTCCCGGGATCAACGCGTTCCCGCTGATCGCGAAGAGCGCGTCGAGATGCCCCCGGTCACCGGCTTCGTCGAGGATGCCCGCGGCGCGGGCATCGGGCCAGCAGATCGCACGGCCCACGGGTTCGCCGTCGGCACCCAGGGCCCAGAGACCGCCCATGTGCCCGGTGACGCCGATCGCCACGATCGAGGTCGACGGTTCGAGTTCTCCGACCACGGCCCTGATCGTGGAAGCCACTGTCGCCCAGGTCTTCTCCGGGTCCTCCTCGTGACGCCCGGCGGTCGGGTAGAAACTGGGCGTGCGCGCACCGCATTCGGCGACGAGCTCGCCCGTGGCCAGGTCGACGGCAATCGACTTCAGCGAACTCGTCCCCTTGTCGACACCGATCACGACTGAGCGACTCATCGGGACACCCCTGCGGCGACAGCCGCCACGCGGAGCGCGAGGCGGTCGACTTCGAGCAGCTGATCAGTTGCCGTGTGTCGAACCTGTTCCCCCGCAGCTTCGATCACTCGCACCCCGGAGGCTTGTAGGCGGTGGGCGAGTACCTGCGCCCCGGGATGGTCCGACTCGATCCGAATCTGCAGTTCGCGACCAGCACCGGCCAGGATACGAACCAACGATGTACACAGGCCGCGCCAGACTGCACCGAGCACCTCCTCGGGCGAGGTCTGATACGACAGGCCGACCAGGACGTCGCGGCCGTCGACAGCCGCGTAGGTGACGCGGGTCGGGGTCGCCTCCCACTCGGCCACCGTCTCGGCGAACCGGGTCGTCAGGTCGGCGGCCACGTCGGGCGCGAACCGCTCCACGAAGGAGTCCAGCAGGTCCCAGCCGGGACTCGCCAGGGTCTCGACCGATCCGTTTGAACCCCGCACCACCACACGAGCCGGCTGGCCGGCGGCCAAGATCACCAGAGCGTCGGGAGAATCCGTGTCGTTTACGAGGACCTCCGAGCCTTGACTCGGTGTCCGGAATCCGGATATCGTGTGCGCCATACGGAACGATTGCACGGCTAAGTGTTTGTGTCAACCATCACATCATGGTCCACATTTGTCTCATGGCTCGGAAGAGTCGTTCCGACCAGGAGCCCCAGATGCGATACCCGCCACCACAAGAACCGAATTGATCAGTCCCACATAACCATTCGCGAGGAGATCAGCATGACAACACAGCGCGACCGGTCGGCCGAGATCGACCCGAAGAATCACATCGCGTCCATCATCAAGGCGGTCGATGTCCTCGAGGCCTTCAAAGGTGACCGTGCCGAGCTGTCGCTGGCGGATCTGATGAAGAAGTGCGGGTACAGCCGAACGACGATGTATCGAATCCTCAGCACCCTGGAAGTCGCTGGCTGGATCGAACGAACCCGATCCGCGGATTACCGACTTACCCTCCGCGTCTTCGAACTCGCATCGGCGGTCCTGGGCAGCTTCGACCTACGAACCGAGGCCAGCCATGTGATGTCGGAACTGGCGGCGCGGTTCGACGAGCACGTGTACCTCCTCGTCCCGGATGGTGCCCGTGCCGTGTGCCTCGACATGATCGAGAGCAGCCAGCCGATCCGGGTGATGGTCCTGACCGTCGGCCGCTCGCTGCCGCTGTACCTGGGCGGGGCACCCGTCGCGATGCTGGCCGAACTCGAGGACACCGCCCTACCCCAGGTGCTGGACTCAGGTCCGATGTTCACGCCGGCCGGTGACGAGATCACCGCGGAGGAACTGCGCGACCGGCTCGACGAGACCCGCCGGCGGGGCTACTCGATCAGCGTCGGGGACGTGACGCCCGGTGTCGCCGCCCTGGGTGCCTGCATCCGCGACCGAAAAGGAAATGTGGTCGCGGCGTTGAGTATCGGCGGACTTTCCGCGGACATGTCGGACGAGCGTCAGGACGAGATGGCCGCCGCCCTCATGGAGGGTGCGCTCACCGTTTCGCGCCGCCTGGGGTACGCCGGCTGATCGTGACAGTGTCCCTCACCGTCGGAAGAGCTTGTTGCCCAACCACACCAGCGGGTCGTAGGTGCGGTCGACGACTCGCTCCTTCATGGGGATCAACGCGTTGTCGGTGATCTTGATCTGCTCGGGACAGACGTCGGTACAGCACTTGGTGATGTTGCAGAGGCCCAGTCCGTGCTCGGTGCGCGCCGAGTCGCGGCGTTCGGCCACGTCCAGGGGGTGCATGTCGAGTTCGGCGACGCGCATCAGGAAACGCGGCCCGGAGAAGTCCTGTTTGTTGTCCTCGTGATCGCGCACGACATGGCAGGTGTCCTGGCACAGGAAGCACTCGATGCACTTGCGGAACTCCTGCGAACGCTGCACGTCGACCTGCTTCATCCGGTACTCCCCCGGCGCCAGGCCAGGCGGCGGTGTGAACGATTGCACTTCACGGGCTTTGGCGTAGTTGAACGAGACATCGGTGACCAGGTCGCGGATCACCGGGAACGTGCGCATCGGGGTCACCGTCACGACCTCGTCCTCGGTGAACGTCGACATCCTGGTCATGCACAGCAGTTTGGGACGCCCGTTCACCTCCGCCGAACACGATCCGCACTTACCCGCCTTGCAGTTCCAGCGCACCGCGAGATCCGGGGCCTGCGTCGCCTGTAGGCGGTGGATGATGTCCAGCACCACCTCGCCCTCGTTGACGGTCACCGTGTAGTCCTCGAGACCGCCGGCGTCGGTGTCGCCGCGCCAGATCCGGAACTTCGCGTCGTATCCCATGTCAGTCCTCCGAATGCCCCTCGGCTCGCTCGCCACCGGCGCCGGGATGACCGGCTATCTCGGCCGCCGTGTAGTACTTCTCGATCTCGGGGAACTCGAACAGCTCCAGGAGGTCCGGCCGCATCGGCGTCTGTTCCGTACGCACGACGCTGACCTCCGGCACCGCGGCGTCGTCCCCGTCGAGGTCCGCGGTGCACACCAGCAGCGCATTGCGCCAGTTCGAGTCCATGGACGGATGGTCGTCGCGGGTGTGACCACCGCGGCTCTCGGTGCGCATGAGTGCGGCCTTCGCGACGCACTCGCAGACCAGCAGCATGTTGCGTAGGTCGACTGCGAGATGCCAGCCCGGATTGAACTGACGATGTCCCTCGACCTGCATGCCGCCCAGGCGCTTTCGCAGGTCCGCGAGCACGCCGATCGCCTCCTGCATCTCGTCCTCTTTCCGGATGATCCCGACCAGATCGTTCATGGCCTGCTGGAGGTCGGTGTGCAGGGTGTAGGGGTTCTCCGGTTTGCCCTCGGCCGGCGAATCGAAGGGCGCAAGCACGGACGCCGCCGCCCGGTCGATGTCGTCGGCGGAGACCGCGGGACGGGTCGCCAGCGATTCGACGTACGCCGCCGCCCCGAGGCCGGCACGACGCCCGAAGACCAGCAGGTCCGACAACGAGTTGCCGCCCAACCGGTTCGAACCGTGCATCCCGCCGGAACACTCGCCGGCCGCGAACAGGCCCGGAACCCGTGACGCGGCCGTGTCCGGATCCACCTCGATCCCGCCCATCACGTAGTGACAGGTCGGCCCCACCTCCATCGGTTCGGCGGTGATGTCGACGTCGGCGAGTTCCTTGAACTGGTGGTGCATCGACGGCAGCCTGCGCATGATCTCCTCGGCGGGCATGCGGGACGCGATGTCGAGGTAGACGCCGCCGTGCTCGGTGCCGCGTCCGGCCTTGACCTCCTCGTTGATCGCCCGCGCGACCTCATCCCGCGGCAGCAGGTCCGGTGTTCGCCGGGCGCTGTCGTTGTCCGCCAGCCATTTGTCGGCTTCCTCTTCGGTCTCGGCGTACTGACCTTTGAAGACCGGTGGGATGTAATCGAACATGAAGCGCTTGCCCTCGGTGTTCTTGAGAACTCCACCGTCGCCGCGAACGCCCTCGGTCACGAGGATGCCCTTGACGCTGGGCGGCCACACCATCCCGGTCGGATGGAACTGGACGAACTCCATGTTGATCAGGCTCGCGCCGGCTCGCAGTGCCAAAGCGTGCCCGTCGCCGGTGTATTCCCACGAATTCGACGTCACCTTGAACGACTTGCCGATCCCGCCGGTGGCGACGACCACCGCGGGCGCCTCGAACACGATGAAGCGGCCGGACTCGCGCCAATACCCGAACGCACCGGCGATCGCGTCGCCGTCCTTCAGCAGTTCGGTGATCGTGCATTCGGCGAACACCTTGATGCGCGACTCGTAGTCACCGGTGGCGGCGTAGTCCTCCTGCTGCAGCGAGACGATCTTCTGTTGCATCGTCCGGATGAGCTCCAGCCCGGTGCGGTCGCCGACATGAGCGAGTCGAGGATAGGTGTGGCCGCCGAAGTTGCGCTGCGAAATCCGCCCGTCCGCGGTTCGATCGAACAGGGCGCCATAGGTTTCGAGTTCCCAGACGCGATCCGGGGCCTCCTTGGCGTGCAACTCGGCCATGCGCCAGTTGTTCAGGAATTTGCCGCCCCGCATCGTGTCCTGGAAGTGCGTCTGCCAGTTGTCTTTCGAGTTGGCGTTGCCCATCGAGGCGGCACATCCGCCTTCGGCCATGACCGTGTGGGCCTTGCCGAACAGCGACTTGCACACCACGGCCACCGAGTAGCCGCGCTCGCGGGCCTCGATGACCGCCCGCAACCCGGCACCGCCCGCACCGATGACAACGACGTCGTACTCGTAGCGTTCCGGCTCGGTCATCTATCGGGACTCCCAACGTTGAGAACGGCTGCACCACAGGCGTTGTGTTGTCACTCGGTCAACCCACGAACCTCAGGTCCGAGATGGTGTTGCTGGCGACCAGCATGATGTAGAAGTCGGTGAGCACCAAAGTCCCGAGCGTGATCCAGGCGAATTGCATATGCCGGGTGTTGAGCTTGGACACCTGACTCCAGACCCAGTACCGCACCGGATGTTTCGAGAAGTGCTTGAGCCGGCCGCCGGTCACGTGGCGACACGAGTGGCACGACACCGTGTAGGTCCACAGCAGGAGCACGTTCACGACGAGGATGACGTTGCCCAGCCCGAAGCCGAAACCGCCGCCTTTACCGTGGAAGGCGACGATCGCGTCGTAGGTGTTGATCACCGAGATGATCACGGCCACGTAGAAGAAGTACCGGTGCGAATTCTGGATGATGAGCGGCAGTCGCGTCTCGCCGGTGTACCGACTGTGGGGTTCGGCGACGGCGCAGGCAGGCGGCGACAGCCAGACCGACCGGTAATAGGCCTTGCGGTAGTAGTAGCAGGTCAGTCGGAACCCGAGCAGGAACGGCAGGGAGAGGAAAGCCAGCGGAATCCACACCGGGAGTTCGGGGAAGGGGGTACCGAAATGACTCGCTCCGGGCACGCACGACTCGCTGAGGCACGGCGAATAGAACGGCGAGAGGTAGTGATAGTCCGCGGCGTAATAGGCGGTGCGCACGAAAGACCGGATCGTCGCGTAGATGACGAAGGCCGCGAGACCCACGACTGTCAGCAGCGGCGACAGCCACCACCTGTCCTGGCGGAGAGTTCGGGCCAGGATTCGCGCGCGGCCCGGAGAGAAGACCCCGACTGTGTCCCGCTCAGTCGCGGGGGCGCTCACTTCGTGCGCTCACGCGAATGAAAGCCCAGCCCTTCGTCTTGCGCACCCAGCCAGGCCGACTCGTCCGACTTGCAGTCAGGCACATAGATAACCTGGTCTCGCCCGACTTTCGTCTGCAGCAGCGGTGGCGGTGCGTGCTCGAAGTCGTGAAGGTCGATCTCCAGCCGATCCAGATCGTTGGACATTCGCCGAACCGCGTCTACATCGCCGTACTGCGTCTGCAGCGTGGTCATGTGATGCCGTAGCGCACCTATACTGCGATGCAGCTCCTTCATCTCGGTCGATATCATGGCACATCCCTTCCTGCCTATGTGATGAAGAACACAGTACCGGCCGGGCCCGCCGAGTCAACGATGTTGGCGGAACGTGTCGGCTCCCCCGACCGGAGGCCGCCAGATGAACGACGACGACCACGTTCCCGCGGAGAACCTGTCGCGCGCCGAGCAGCGATGGACCGCATCGGCGTTCGTACTGGTCGCGATGGCGATCCCGTTCCTCCTGCCCGCGCGCTACGCCGCCGGTACCGCCTGGCTGCTCCCCGCGATCGAGGGGATGGTGCTGCTGACACTCATCGTGGTGGACCCGGGCCGCATCGACCGGCCCGGCCGGTGGGTCCGCGGCCTCTCCGTCGGGCTGGTCGTCGCCATCGCCGCAGGTGCGGCGTGGGGAGCGGGACGACTCGTGTGGGACCTGCTGCACGGAGATCCGCAGACCGCGGCGGCGAACCAGTTGCTGGTCGCCGGGGCTCTCGTCTGGCTGCAGACCGTCATCGCGTTCGCATTCCTCTACTGGGAGCTCGACGGCGGCGGTCCGGTGAACCGGCACCTGCGTCCGGCCGCATACCCGGACCTCGCCTTTCCGCAACACCTCGAGCCACGGCTGGCACCATCGGGATGGCGGCCGGTGTTCTTCGACTACCTCTATCTGGCCCTGACCAACGCGACTGCCTTCAGCCCCACCGACGTGATGCCGCTGTCGCGTCGTGCGAAGCTGGCGATGGCGTCACAGTCGCTGTTGTCGATCGTCATCCTCAGCCTGGTGGTGGCCAACGCGGTCAACCTCCTCGATTGACGACCGCGGCACGCTCGCACACTGGAATAGGGTCGGCGACATGACGGTTGTGCCGGCGGGGTCCGGAGGACCAGATCGGAGTCACGATGAGCGAGCCATCTATCGGAACCGTGCCGTCGCGGCAGGTCATCCCGGGTACCGAGCGGCACATCTTCCGAAGCGAGTGGCTCGATTCCCGCCAGTCCTTCCCCGTCACGGGCAACTTCGATCTCGCGGCGAACGCCCACGGAGTCCTGCTGGTGCACAACGACGATCGCGTCGACGCCGGTGAAGGTTTCGACGCCCACTTCCACCGGGACGCCGAAATCGTCACGTGGGTACTCGAAGGTGCTGTCACTCATCGTGATTCGTTCGGCAACACCGGCGTGATCACGCCGGGCGTCGCGCAGCGGATGAGCGCGGGCCGCGGGATCACCCACACCGAGGCGAATGCTTCACGGCGCAGCGAGAACCGGGACCTGCGCGTCGTGCAGATGTGGGTGGCGCCCGAGCACGGCGGAGGTGAACCCGGCTACGCCGAACGCGACTTCAGCGCCGATCTCGCGACCGGCGGGCTGGTCACGGTGGTCTCCGGCAGGCCCGAACACGCGGGCACGGATGCGATCTCGATCGGCAACCCGTTCGCGGCGCTGCACGTGGCCCGGATCGGTTCCGGACAGTCGGTCGCCCTTCCCCCGGCACCGTACGGACATTTCTACGTTGCCAAGGCGGTGTCGAGCTGGACGACGGCATCCGACTCGTCGAGGGCGACGCGCTGCGCACCATCGATGAGGGCGCGGTCAGTGTCACCGCGACGTCAGAGGCCGAGATCCTGTTCTGGGAGATGCACACGACGTTCAACCGTGACCTCTGACCACCCGTCGGGCCGAACTGGACGCGGAAAGGAAGCCCAACATTCGTCAACCGGCGATGACGGCGACTGCGAATGCGAGGTCACCCGACGATGGCGCCCCGGAGGTACTGGTCCAGAATGCGCCGGATGTCGACTGCCGGGTTGATGGCGGTGCGGTAGAACACTAGTGAATCCGTGATCGCGAGCAGATCTTCGACCTCGATGCCCGAATTCGGCAGGCCGGCACCGGCGAGCGAACGCGTCGCCACCAGTCGTGCCACGTCCTCGACGTCGGACCGACCGGTCAACCTTCGGCGAATGGCGGGCAGATCGTCGAGTTCGAGGATGAGCGCGTAACGGGCGCGCATGTCGTCGTGTCTGGCAGCGAGGGTGTCGACCAATTCCGACAGCGATCCGGCCAGTTCGTCGACCGGAACCCGTCCGTCGTGGTCGACCCCTTCATCTGTCATCACCAATGCCTCGGTGTCGATCCGGGTGCGGGCCGCCAGTGCGTCGACGATGAGCTCGATCAGCGCGATCCGGGTCCTCGCATGGTAGGAGGTCGACCCCAGCGGCAACCGCGCCTCCCGATCGACAGCCCGATGGGTGAGTGCGCGGACACCGTCGCGGGCGATGATTCGGATGCCGGCATCGGCGATGACATCCCGACGCCCGCCTCCACTGGTCGAATCCGCAGACATGCGCGAGATACTACAGATGTAGCGGATCGTCCCGTAGTCTCTACATGTGTAGAGCCCGATGCATCGCGGTGGACGGAGACGCCAGTGGAAATCGATTTCGTACCCGACCCAACGCTGTATCCCTTCGAGTCACGATGGTTCGAATCGTCGGTCGGACGGCTTCATTACATCGACGAAGGCGTCGGGCGACCTGTCCTGATGTGTCACGGCTCCCCCACCTGGAGCTTCCTCTACCGGCACATCGTGACCGGGCTGCGCGATCGTTTTCGCTGCGTCGCCCTGGACCTCCCCGGCTTCGGGCTGTCCACTCGCCCCGACGGGTTCGGCTACACCATCGCCGAGCTGACGGTTGTCCTCGGCGAGCTGATCGACCACCTCTCCTTGGACGACTTCGTCCTGGTGGGTCACGACTGGGGTGGACCCATCGGACTCGGTGCGGCAGTCCCCCGCGCCGAACGCGTGGGCGGGATCGTTCTCGCGAACACCGCGTTCTGGCCGATCGATCTGCTACCGAATCGATTGTTCAGCGCGGTCATGAGCAGTCGTCCGTTGCGACAGTGCATCCTCGAACAGAATCTGCTCATCGAAGGCGTACTGCTCGGCAGGTTCGGGCCGGACTTGACCAACGCGGAGGCCGAGCACTATCGGCGGGTGCAACCGAGTCCCGACGCCCGATATGGACTCTCGGTCATGCCCGGCGAGATCCGCTCGGCGAGACCACTCCTCGAGCAGTTGGCCGCGGATGTCCCGCTCCGTCTGGGCGATAGGCCGGCACTCGCCGTATGGGGGATGGGGGACATCGTTTTCCGGCCGCGACGCTGCATCCCCAAGATTCGCGCGGCCTTCTCCGACCTGGAGGTCGTCGAGCTCCCGGACGCCAAGCACTTCGTGTCCGAAGACGCTCCCGAGACGATGAGCGCGGCAATCGCCGCGCGATTCCGCGATCGGTGACGAGCTTCGACGACCAATTCTTCGTTGAACTGCACACGATTTGCCATACTGCTGCCAGTTTCCGGCGGCACGGCTACTGTGTGAGCCACTCGAAGGGCGAGGCACTTCGCGCGCCTCGCCGGCCAGGTCGCCAGCGAAAGGACGTTCATGCCTTCCCCGTCGCCCGCAGCACGACTCGCGGCTGAGTTCTTCGGAACATTCTGGTTGGTCTTCGGCGGATGCGGCAGCGCGATCTACGCCGCCAAGCAGATCGCCCAGTCCGAGGACGGCCAGGACACCTTCCAGGTCGGAATCGGGTTCCTAGGTGTCTCTCTGGCTTTCGGTCTCACCGTGGTGACGATGGCCTACGCGGTGGGGCACGTCTCCGGCGCACACTTCAATCCCGCGATCACGCTGGGTGCCGCCGTCAGCGGCCGGCTCTCCTGGAAAGAGCTGCCCACCTATTGGGTCGCGCAGGTCGTGGGTGGTCTGTTGGCCGGCCTCATGCTCTTCCTCATCGCCAAGGGCCAACCCGGGTTCACGGCTGAGGGCAACATGGCCGCCAACGGATTCGGCGAACACTCCCCCAGCAACTACTCCCTCACCGCGGTCCTCATCGCGGAGATCCTGCTGACGGCGTTCTTCCTCATCGTGGTCCTCGGCGCGACCGACGGACGCGCTCCCGCGGGCTTCGGCCCGCTCGCCATCGGACTGTGCCTCACGCTCATCCACCTGATTTCGATCCCGATCAGCAACACATCGGTCAATCCGGCGCGCTCGACGGCGGTCGCCTTCTTCAACGGCAACGGCGCACCCGGACAGCTGTGGGCTTTCTGGCTGGCGCCGCTGATCGGCGGACTGATCGGCGGTCTCCTCTACCCGCTGCTGTTCCAGAACGGGAAGCGCGCGGCAGCCGAACCAACACGGACCGAGACCGCCGACGCCTGATCGTGGCGATGGGCCGGTTCGAGGACGCCCCTGCCGTGCGACTGATGAACCCGAATGCTCGGAGCGGGCCCAACTACTGCTCCCTGAGGAGGCCGGAGCTTGCGGAGGCCGTCACGAAGGGTCCTGGTGAGTCGGGTTGCGAAGACCCTTCGTGACGCGCCCTCCGCAAGCCCGGGCGCTCCTCAGGGAGCAGGGGGCAGGGCGTCCTTTCGGATCAGGGAGCAGGGGCCGGTCGTCGACCTCGACGCGCTCCTTCGTCGCTCGCTCGGCCCGGCGGCTTGCGCTCCTCACACCTCAGGGAGCGAAGGGAGGCCCGGCAGGCCTCGGATTCAGGACGGCGCGACCACCCGCAGGACCTCTCGCCCCGAGTGCAGCCGGGCGATGTTGTCGGTGATGTCGCGCACCCGCCCGACGAACGTGTCACGGGTGACCCCCGAGATGTGCGGGGTCATCAGCACGTTGGGCAATTCGCCGAACGGCAGGCCCGACGGGTCCGCTCGATCGCTGCCCGTCGGATAGCGGTACCAGACGTCGAGCGCTGCTCCGCCGATCAAGCCGTCCCGGAGGGACTCGTACAGATCCTGCTCGACGACGAGCGGGCCGCGGCCCACGTTGACCAGCACACCCCCGGGCCCGAGCCGCCGCAGGTGGCCGGCGTCGATCATCCCGGTGGTACTCGCGGTCAGCGGCGCGGAGACCACCACGACATCGGATTCGACCATCAGACGACCGAGATCAGTGGTGTCGCCGTACCATTCGAGCCCGGTGTCGTCGACGACCCGGCCGGACCCGGTCACCGCACAGGCCCGCGCGCCGAAGGCACCCATCAAGTCCGCGGTTCGTCGACCGATGTGGCCGAAACCCACGTAGCCGATCATCGCGCCACGCAGCGTCCGCGGCTGTTCCACCCCGTCGCGGTACACCGCCGAGGCCCACAGCCCCTGCCGTAGCGCGGCGTCCTGGCCGAGGAGACCTCGGCGCACCGTGACCACCGCGGCGGCGATGTACTCGGCGATCGAATCCTCGTGGTGAAAGGTGTTGGCCACCTCGGTGTTCGCCGCGAGGTCACCGAAACTGACCTTGTCGGTGCCGGCGCCACCGGTCAGCACCAGCCGCAGACCGGATCCCGCGCGAGCCATCGCCGGGGTCACCCGACCGCCGACGTAGACGTCGGCGTCGGCCAGATCGGCCACGAGCGCAGCCTCGTCGAAGGCCGCGTGCCAGGACGTGTTCACATCGGCGGGCAACAGGCTCTCGAACAGCTCGCGGTGCGGCACGAAGTTCCGTTCACCCACCACGACTTTCAGGTCGTCGCCGCGCGTATCCGCCACGACCTCAGCTCCGCACGAGCGCGGGTCGTTTGCTGTCGAACGTCCAGTCCGGGATGAGGAACTGCATCCCGATCGCGTCGTCCCGCGCCCCGAGCCCTTCGGTGCGGTACAGCTGATGAGCGGCTTCCACCTGCTCCATGTCGACTTCGACGCCGAGACCCGGCCGGTCGGGAACCGTGAGGTGACCGTCGACGATCTCGTACGGCTCGGTGGTGAGACGTTGTCCGTCCTGCCAGATCCAGTGCGTGTCGATCGCGGTGATCTCGCCCGGCGCAGCGGCCGCGACGTGCGTGAACATGGCCAGTGACACGTCGAAGTGGTTGTTGGAATGCGATCCCCAGGTGAGCCCCCAGGCATCACACAGTTGCGCGACGCGCACCGAGCCGGCCATGGTCCAGAAGTGTGGGTCGGCCAGCGGGATGTCGACCGCATTCGTGCGGATCGTGTGCCCGAGCTCGCGCCAGTCGGTCGCGATCATGTTGGTCGCGGTCGGCAGCCCGGTCGCGCGCTTGAATTCGGCCATCACCTCACGGCCGGAGAACCGGCCCTCCGGTCCCACCGGGTCCTCGGCGTAGGCGACCACATCGCGCAAGCGTCCGCCGATCCGGATCGCCTCCTCGAGCAACCAGCCGCCGTTGGGATCGAGCGTCACCCGGGCCGTCGGGAAGCGTTCCGCCAGCGCGGTGACGACGTCGGCCTCCTCGTCGGGCGACAGAACCCCGCCCTTCAGCTTGAAATCGGCGAAGCCGTACCGCTTCTGGGCCGCCTCGGCGAGTGCGACGACACCGTCGGCATCAAGGGCCTCCTGATGACGCAAACGCATCCAGTCATCGGTCTCGCCGGCACCGTCGGCGTAGTCCAGCGTTGTCCTGGTGCGATCCCCCACGAAGAACAGATAACCGAGCGCAGCAACGCGATCACGCTGCTGTCCCTCGCCGAGCAGCGCCGCCACCGGCACACGGAGGTGCTGGCCGAGGAGATCCAACAGTGCCGATTCGACGGCGGTCACCGCGTGGATCGTGATGCGTTGGTCGAAAGTCTGATCCCCGCGGCCACCACGGTCACGATCGGCGAACGTACGCCGGATGTCCTGCAGGACCGCGTTGTACTCGCCGATACCGCGACCTTCGACGATCGGTCGCGCATCGTCGAGCGTGGTGCGGATCGGTTCGCCGCCCGGGACCTCACCGACCCCCTGGTTGCCTTCGGAGTCGGTCAGCACGACCAGGTTCCGGGTGAAGAACGGGGCGTGTGCGCCGGACAGGTTGAGCAGCATGCTGTCTCGTCCCGCGACGGGGATCACCCGCATCTCGGTGACCACCGGAGTCGTCGTGGACGTCGATGTGGCTGTCGTCATGGTGAGGTCCTTTCAGAAGTGTCAGAAGAAGATCTGCTGGCCGATGAGCAGTGCCGCGCCGACGGCCGACACCGTGATCGACACGGTGCGGAGCCGATCCCGGTCGAGTACCCGGTTGACGGCGCGGGAGGCGATGAAGCCGAGGACGACGACCGGTGTCAGGGCGAGGAACGCCCAGAGGATCTCGGCGCTCACGCTGCCGGTCGCGGCGAGCGCGGCCATCGACATCAGGCTGCCGACGAGGAAGAACGCACTCATGTTGCTACGCACGTGCGCGTTCTCCTCGCCGGAGTACACCAGCGCCATCGGGGGGCCGCCGATCGACGTGGCCGTGCCGAGCAATCCGGAGGCCGCGCCCGCGGTGGCCAGGTTGCGACGTACCGGTGCCGGCCGCCAGCCGACGGAGGCGATCACGACACCGCCGAGCACGACCGCCGCCAACAGCAGTGACAAACCGCGGGTGGGCAACCAGACCAGCAGCAGGGCGCCGGCGACGGTCCCGGGGACCCGACCGGCCAGAGCCCACCCGGTACCGCGGAAGTCCAGGCTTCCCCGCTCGCGGATCACCACCAGCAGCGTGACTGTCGTCGCCGAAGCGATCAGCATGCCGGGAAGCAGTGTCGGCGCCACCAGGGCGACCACCGGCGCGGCGAGCATGCCCATCCCGAAACCGATGGATGCCTGCATGCAGGACGCGAGGAACACGGCCACCGCGATGGTCACGCATGCCACGACGCTCACGCCAGTACGGCCTTCGTACCGCCGGGCGTGTTCACGCCGCCGGGGCAGGCATGCCCAGGCCGACCCGTCCGCGGGGGTGATAGCACTCGGCGATGTGACCGGCCTCCTGCCGATCGGTGACGGCCGGCGGCAGCGCGGTCGCGCAGACGTCGGTGGCGTGTGCGCAGCGCGTCCGGAACCGGCAGCCCGACGGCGGATTGAGAGGCGAGGGCACCTCGCCGCTCAACAGGATTCGCGAGCGGCGGTTGTCGGCGTCGAGCGTCGGTGCCGCGGACATCAGCGCCTCGGTGTACGGATGCGCAGGATGGTCGAACACGGCTTCGGTACTGCCTGTTTCGACGATCCGGCCCAGGTACATCACCGCGACCCGGTCGGCCACATGACGCACCACCGACAGATCGTGCGAGATGAAGATGTAGGAGATGTCGAGCTCCTGCTGGAGTTCGTTCAGCAGGTTCAGCACCTGCGCCTGTACCGAGAGGTCCAGCGCCGACACCGGCTCATCGCAGATGATCACCTCGGGATCGAGCGCGAGCGCACGGGCGATTCCCAGGCGCTGACGCTGACCACCCGAGAACTCCTGCGGACTGCGGTGTTCGTCGCTCGGCCGCAACCCGACGAGATGCAGCAGTTCACGGACGCGGGCGGCCCGGTCACGCTTGCGCGGGTACAGGTCCTTGTGGGTACGCCACGGCTCGCCGATGATCTCGGCCGCGGTCATCCGATTGTTCAGCGAGGCATACGGATCCTGAAAGACCATCTGCACCTTGCGGCGCAGGGCGAGCAGGTCCTTGCCCTTGAGCCGGTAGGGGTCGGTGCCGTCCCAGCGGACGGTGCCGGTGTCGGGCCGCTCGAGCATCATCAGCGTTCGGGCGAGAGTGGACTTGCCGCAGCCGGATTCGCCGACTAGACCGAGTGTCTCGCCGCGGCGGAGATCGAGATCGATCCCGTCGAGCGCCCGGAGTTGTTTGCGGCCGCCCTTCCCGGACACCGCGAAGGTCTTTCCGACGTCGCGTACTTCGAGGACCCGGCTCGAGTCGAGCGGGGCCGCGGCACCGCGCGCCTTGTCGAGGCCGGGCGTCGTGGCGAGGCTAGTCGTCTCAGGCATTGTCGATCTCCTCCGAGAAGTGGCAGGCCGCGGCCCGGTTGGTGTCGGTGCTCGTCAGCGTCGGCCGTTGCTGCACGCACTGCGCGCGGGCCAGCGGACACCGCGCCTGGTACACACAGCCAGTCGGAATCGAGTGCAGGTCGGGCGGCGTACCGCCGATCGACTTGAGGTCGGCCCCCCGTTCGGCGCTGACGGGAACGGAATCGAGCAGTCCCTTGGTGTACGGATGCTTCGGACTGCCGAAGACCTCGGCCACCGGCCCGGTCTCGACGACGTTGCCCGCGTACATGATCGCGACGCGGTCGGCCTGCTCGGCGACGAGCGCGAGGTCGTGGGTGATCAGGACGACCGCCATGTCGTGTTCGGCCCGGAGGCGCCCCAGCAGTGCCATGATCTGGGCCTGCACCGTCACGTCGAGCGCGGTGGTGGGTTCGTCGGCGAGCAGCACCTTGGGGCTCAACGCCACCGCCATCGCGATGAGCAGACGTTGCCGCATCCCGCCGGAGAACTGGTGCGGGTAGGAGTCGACCCGCGACTCCGGTTCCGGGATGCCCACGTGCCGCATCAGTTCGATCGCCTCGAGGCGGGCCTTCTTCTTCGACATCCCGCGATGGATGCGGAACGGTTCGGCGAGCTGGGTCCCGACCGGGTACACCGGGTTGAGCGCGGTCAGCGCGTCCTGGAACACGATCGCGAGTTCGGTGCCGGCCATCTCGCGTCGCTTCGACGCCGAGGCGGAGACGAGGTCGACGGAGTCCAGGACGATCGATCCGTCCGAGACCGAGGCGATCGGGTCGAGCAACCCGACGAGCGCCTGTGCGGTCATCGACTTGCCACACCCGGATTCGCCGAGCAGCGCCAGCGTTTCGCCACGACGGGCGCGGAAGGACACGTGGTCGACCGCCCGCACGGTACCGGTGGGCGTTCGCAGATCCACGGTCAGGTCGACGACGTCGAGTGCGACCCGATCGTCGGTGCCGGCGTCGGGCCGGTCGAGGGCAGGAGCACTCATCGCAGCGCCTTTCGTGAGGAGAAGAACCGCTTCCGGGCGTTCGGGGTGGTCAGTCGCCACCGCTGACCGGGGTCGGTCGCGATGCGCGCCCACGCGGCCAGCATCGTGGCCGACACGGTCGTGATGACGATCGCCAGGCCCGGGAAGAACGACAGCCACCATGCGGTCTGCAGGTAGGTCCGGCCTTGCGACACCATCAGGCCCCAGCTGACGTCGGGCGGCTGGATACCGATGCCGAGGAACGACAGCGACGACTCCGCGAGCATCACGTAGCAGAAGTCGAGGGTGGCCACGGTGAGCAGCGTGGGGAGCAGGATCGGCAGGACGTGCCCGCGGAGTATCGCACCGCTGCTCGCACCGAAGGTCCGTGCCGCGTCCACGAACACGCGACTCTGCAACTCGGCGGATTCGGCCCGCGCGGTCCGTAGGTAGATCGGGATCCGGGTGATCGCCAGCACCGCGATGATGTTGGCGGCGCTCGGCGAGAACACGTACAGGATCACGACTGCGAGCAGCAGCGACGGGAAGCTCATGATGACGTCGGCGATGCGCATCGCGGTGGTCTCACGCCAGCCGCGGTGGTATCCGGCCCACATGCCGATCGCCGAGCCCACGACGCACGAGATGATCACCGCGGGCAGGGAGACCATGAGCGTGGTCTGGCAGGCGACGATGAGCCGGGCGAGCATGCTGCGACCCAGCGGGTCGGTGCCCAGCACGTTCATCCAGCCCGTGTCGAGGTTGAACGGCGGGAGGTTCGACTCGTCCAGGTTCTGGTCGGTGGCGGCGTCCCCGACCAGCCACGGACCGAAGATCGCGGTGAGCAGGATGAAGGTCAGGATGCCGGCGGCGACGGTCGCGAACTTGTCGCGGAGCAGCAGCCGCCACAGCGGCAGTTGCCCGCCGGGCACCTTCTTGGCGGCGACGGAGTCGCCGGTGATGTCGGTCGAGGCGACGGGACTCGTCGTGTCGACGGGATCGGTGACGATGGACATGTGTCAGTACTCCTCGATGTGTCCGGCGACTAGACCGTGGCCTTGTCACGAACGCGTGGGTCCAGGAGGGCGAGACCCGCGTCGATGACGATGTTCAGGATGAAGATGCTGAGAGCGGTGAGGAGCACCGCGGCCTGCAGGACCGCGAAGTCGCGTTGCAGGATCGAATCGATCATTAGCTTGCCGATGCCGGGCCAGCCGAAGATGGCTTCGACGATGACCGCGCCGTTGATCAGGCCAACCGCGAGATCGCCGGCGACGGTGAGGGCGGGGGCGGCCGCATTGCGCAGTGCGTGGTGGGTGACGATCCGGAAGTCTCCGGCCCCTTTGCTTCTCGCCACCTTGACGTAGGGGGCCGACAGGGCCGAGACCATGGCGCCGCGCACCACCTGGGTGAGAACGCCCAGCGGTCGGATCATCAGTGTCGCGATGGGCAGGACCCAGGCCAGCACCCCGCCGGTACCGGAGGTCGGCAGCCAGCCGAAGACAACCGCGAAGATCCAGATACCGGTGATCGCGAACCAGAAGTCGGGGACGCTGGCCGCGGTCATCGACAGCAGGCTCGAGAAGCGGTCGGCGAGTGAGTTCGGTCGGTAGGCCGCCCAGCAACCGATGATGATCGAGCCGAGGACGGACAGCACGAGCGTGACGAAGGCGAGCTGCAGAGTCGCCGGGAACGCTGCGAGCGCCATGCTCGCCGCCTGCTGGCCGGTCTTCAGTGACTCACCGAAGTCGAGGTGGAAGACGCCGGCGAGGTAGTCGGTCATCTGTTGCCAGATCGGTTTGTCGAGCCCGTTCGCGGCGGCGAACTCGGCGCGCTGCTCCGGGGTCGCGGAGACCGGGAGGTAGAGATTGGTGGGGTCGCCGGTGAGCCGGGCCATGAAGAACACGCCGAACAAGACGATGATCAGCGGGATCAGGCTGGTGAACATCCGGCGCCGGAGGAAGGTGAGCATCGGTCATCGCCTCTGTTTCAGTCGTTCTGGGCTGGCGCGTGGGTCATCTCGGCGAGACGCATCTCGTCACCGGTGGCCGAATTGGGCCGGTAGGCAACACGATTCGCCTTCGCGAGAACTGCTTGCATGTGTGCGATGTACGCGTACTGGCGGATCTCGCGCGGCTCAGCGGCCAGGACCGCGGCGAGTGCGTTCTGACGGGCCGGGCCGGTGAGGGCCTCGGCGGCACGGATCTGTTCGTCGTAGGCGGCTGCGCCGTAAGTGCTCTGGTAGCCGTCGGACAGCATGTACTGGTCGAGAGTGAACTGGGTGTCACCGGCCTGGTTGCCGTGCATGATCATCAGCAGCACCGGCCCCGACCCGGGCACGAAAGGCCGTGTCTGATACTGCATCTGACCTGATGTGTCCATCATCTCGATCTTGACGTCCAGCCCGATCTTGCTGAGCGTGAACTGCAGGTTCTCGATGGTCTCGTTGATCTTCGGGAACTGACCGGTACGGCCGATGAGGCGGATGGTCCGGTCGACCGGCACCCCGTCCGCACGGGCTTCGTCGACCAGGCGCTTGGCGCGGTCGAGGTCGTACGGCGTCGGGGTCAGCTGGTCGTTGTAGCCGACGATGCCCTCCGCGACCAGCTGGGCCGCGGGTGTACCGAGACCCTGGAACAGCGCGTCGACGATGCCGACGCGGTTGACGGAGAGATCGATGGCCTCGCGCACCCGGTAGTCGGTCAGGGGCGCATCGGTGGCCTGCATGCGCAGGGCGGTCGTCTCGTTGTTGGTGTAGGCGATGCCGAGATCACCTGCTCCGTCTTCGGGGCCGAGTGAGGTGGCGATGTCCGCTTCGTCGTTGGAGACCATGGCGGCACGGACACTGCCCTCGGAGCGCCATTGGTAGACGGCGCGGGTGAATGCGGGGGCGTCGCCGTGATAGTTCGGATTGGCTGTCAACGCCACGCGCTGGCCCGAATCCCAGAAGTCGACCATGTAGGGGCCGGTCCCGATCGGCACGCGCACCTTGTCGTCGGCGACGGTGGTGCGCGGAACGATCTCGATGAAGGAGAGACGCAGCGGAAGGATCGGGTCGGGTGTCTCCGTGCGGACCTCGATGGTGTCGGGGTCGACCACAGTCACCTCGCGGGTGGTGTCGTCGAAGACGTAGCCGTTGACGTCACAGCCGATGGCGCCGTTGAACGTGCGGCGAATCGAGAACGCGGCATCCTCGGCGTCGAACGGCTGCCCGTTGCTGAACCGGATACCCGTGGCCGTGGTGAAGCGCCATACGTTCGGTTCGACCTGGGTCCACTCGGTCGCGAGACTCGGCTCGAGCGCACCACTGTCGGGGTTCCGTTCGATGAGCGGCTCGGTGATGTTGGACCGCACGACGACACCGGTCGCCGTCAGCGAGGCATCGCAGGGTTCCAGCGTGGGCGGCTCTTGGGGCAGGACTATGCGCAGGGTGTCCGGGGAAGCGCTCTCGCCGGCTGTCGTGTTGGCGACGCTGCAACCACTGGCCGCGAGCGCGGCCACCGCGGACAGGGCCAGCAGACACCCGGCGGGGCGCTTCCGGGATCGCAGATGTGCGATCTGCATGGGGACCTCCGATGAGAGAAAGACTGCGAGTGATCTCGCGGTGGGCTCGACCGCGTTTGTGACGGTAGACACACGCTATGAGCGTCGCGATGACGGCGTCAACAGCGCAAAAGCCCAGCAAAAGGCCGTTTCGACGGGTTTTGGCACCGTCCGGGGAGTGCCAGGCGGAGAACGGGCGAGACCCGAAATGGCCGCTGACCTGACGGTTCTTCGCGCCGCCGTGCCAGACACCGAATCGACGACGCCACATCCATACTGTTTGAGTATCGATCCATGTTATTTGCGTGTTGGACAGGTATCCGTGAGCGCTTCTAGCGTGGAGTCATCGACCGAAGGACCGGTCTGTGTCCTGCACTCCTGGAGGTCAAGCATGACGAGCAGTACGGCCGGCACCGCGACGGCAACGGAAACCATTGGACTGAAGGACCTTTCGTCGTTCCACGGCTCTGTTCTCCGCGTCGGCCCGCTGAAGCCCTCGCTCGAGGAGCGTCTCGAAGGTACCTACGGCGCCCCGCGACTGCCCGATGACCGAGAGGCGCGGAAGGCCTTCCTCGCGCGCAACGCCGACGCAGTGACCGCGGTCGTGACCTCGGGACGAACCGGGGTGGACGCCGGCTTGATGGCCGAGCTCCCGAACCTCGGCGCCATCGTCCATTTCGGCGTCGGTTACGACACCACCGACGTCACCCGTGCCGCCGAGCTCGGCATCGGCGTCAGCAACACCCCGGACGTCCTCACCGACTGCGTCGCCGACACCGCAGTCGGACTACTCCTCGACACGATGCGCGGACTCGCCGCGGCCGATCGGTTCGTCCGAGCCGGCCGCTGGCCCGTGGAAGGCAACGTTCCGCTCACCCGGAAGGTCTCCGGCACCGACGTCGGCATCCTCGGACTGGGCCGTATCGGCTCGGCGATCGCCCACCGCCTGACCGCCTTCGGGTGCCGGATCGCCTACCACAACCGCCGTCCCATCGACGGCTCACCGTATCGCTACGCGGCGTCGCCGGCCGAGCTCGCCAGCCAGGTCGACGTGCTGATCGTGGCCGCCGCCGGCGGTGCCGACACGCGCCATCTCGTCGACCGGGACGTCCTCGAGTCGCTGGGCGCCGACGGCTTCCTCATCAATGTGGCGCGCGGCAGCGTCGTCGACGAGGACGCCCTCGTCGACCTGCTGCGGCGCGGCCGACTGGCCGGCGCCGGGCTCGACGTGTTCGCGCACGAGCCGGAGGTGCCCGAGGCGCTGCTGGCCATGGACAACGTCGTACTTCTCCCCCACCTCGCGAGCGGAACGGTCGAGACACGTGCCGCCATGGAGGAACTCACCCTCGCCAACCTCGAGACCTTCCTGCGTACCGGTGACCTGTCGACACCGGTCGTCGCACCGAATCACGCTCTGCGAAAGGACATCTGATGTCTGTCGTCCTCAGCTACCTACCGACACCCGAGGGGCGCGGCGCACTCCCGTTCGGCTTCGCCGAGGCCCGCATGCGCGGCACCGGCGTCGTGATCGTCGCCGATGGTGACAACGCCTCGTCGCCGGAGTTCCTGGTCGACCTGGAGAACGCGCGCGAGGTGGCTCAGGCCGGTGACGTCGACTACCGTGTCGCCGAGAACGATCCGGGCCTCTCGCACGCCGACCAACTCATCGACGCATCGTACGACGACGCAGCGGAGCTCCTGGTGATCGGCCAGCGCAGGCGTTCACCGGTCGGAAAACTGCTGACCGGCAGCGTCGTCCAGCGTGTGCTGCTCGACGCACAGTGCCCGGTGGTCGCGGTCAAACCGCCCGTGCGCGCCGCGGTCTGATCGGGCTTTTCCACCGCAACCACTGCTGGTCGAGCAGCGTCGAACGAGCGAAGCGAGTCCGCCGCGCCCGTCGAGGCCACCGAGGTGAGGTCGTCGACGAGTTCAGGTACACAGCCGACGAACTCGATCGAGGTCGCCGTCAGATCCATTCACGTTCGGGTAGAACATCTCTCATCAACCGCGCGAGTGCCGGGTTGGTGTTGTCCGCGCGCCAGGCGACGTTCATCTGCACCGGACGATCGCGGATCGCGGTCACCTCTTTGAACACCACCCCGTCGGGATGCATCGTCATCGCCGATTCCGGCACCAGCGCCATCCCCAGCCCGGAATGCACGAGGACCAGCATCGTGTGCACCTGCGTCACGTACTGGACGTAGCGTGGCGAGGCCCCCACCGCAGTGAATGTGCTGATCAGCAGTTCGTTGAAGTAGCGCGCGTCCGTGGGCGAGTACATGATGACCGCCTGGCCGTCGAAGTCCTCGATCGCCAGGTGCTCGACGCCGGCGAACTCGTGATCGGCAGGCAGTGCCGCGACGAGCCGCTCATGATGCAGCGGACGGGAATTCACGCCCGGCCGCGAGATCGGCGGCCGCACGATACCGAGGTCGAGGTCGCCGCGGACCAAGGCCTCGACCTGGGCGACGGTCACCATCTCCCGCAGCACGAGGCGCACGTCCGGCAGTCTCTCACGGGCGGTCTGCATGAGCCGGGGCAACACCGCCCGCGCCGAGGCACCCGTGAAACCGATGTTCACGGTGCCCAGGTCGCCCGCAGGCACCCGACGCACGGTCAGGGCCGCCCCCTCGGCGAGCGCGACGATCCGCCGCGCGTCAGGCAGGAAGGCCGCCCCGGCCGCCGTCAGCGACACCGCACGACTGCTGCGCTCGATGAGCTGAACTCCGAGTTCGTGTTCGAGCTGCTGGATCTGGCGACTCAACGGCGGCTGGGTCATGTGCAACCGCTCGGCCGCTCGGCCGAAATGCAGCTCCTCGGCGACCGCGATGAAGCAGGTGAGGCGCGAGAGAGAGAACATCGATCCACTTTCGGCATCGTTACCCCGCGATCTGCGGAGTGGTGTGGATGACGCTAGCCCACTCCCACGGTGACGGTCGAGGGTTCGCTCACGCTCACCACCGCGGGCTGGAGTTCACGAAGCCCGGATCGATGGACTGCATGTACCCGGTATCGTCCCGGTCGCGGATGCCGCAGTCGAGGTACTGCTGGTGCAGGGCCTCCAGCGACTCGTCGTCGAGTTCGACGCCCAGACCCGGGCCGGTCGGGACCGGCACCGCACCGTCGACGATGCCCAGGACGCCGGGCTTCACCACATCCTCGGTCTTCCACGGCCAGTGGGTGTCGCAGGCGTAGGTGAGGTTGGGTGTCGCAGCCGCGAGATGCACCATCGCGGCGAGGCTGATGCCCAGGTGCGAATTGGAGTGCATCGACAGGCCGAATCCGAAAGTCTCACAGATACCGCCGAGGAGACGCGACCGCTGCAGGCCGCCCCAGTAGTGGTGATCGGACAGGACGACCGAGACCGACCGCTTGCGCACCGCCGGTTCGAGGTGATCGAAGGCGACCACGCACATGTTCGTCGCGAGCGGCATGGACGCCTGCTCGGCGACGCGCGCCATACCGTCGAGGCCCGGGGTCGGGTCCTCCAAGTACTCGACGATGCCCTCGAGTTCCGCCGCAACGCGCAGCGAGGTCTCCACGGTCCACGCCGCATTGGGGTCCAGGCGCAACGGGATCCCGGGAAACTCGGCGTGCAGCGCCTTGATGGCGGCGATCTCTTCGTCGGGCGCGAACACGCCGCCCTTCAGTTTGATCGCGGTGAACCCGTAGCGGTCGATCATCCGGTGCGCCTGCCGGATCAGGCCGCTCGGATCGACGGCCTCGCCCCACTCGTCCGGCAGTCCGTTGGTCCCGGCCGCGCCGGGGTGGGCCGCCCACTTGTAGAACAGGTAGGCGCTGAACGGCACCCGGTCCCGCACGCGGCCGCCGAGCAGATCACTGACCGGCCGACCGAGGACCTTGCCCTGGATGTCGAGACAGGCGACTTCGAACGGCGAGAAGACACGATCGGTGGTGCTGGCGGTGGTGATCATCCCGGCCACTCCGTCGCCGCCGGTCACCGACAGGGTCGAGACCCGCAGGTCGATGGCATCGCGCAGGTTGTGGAGCGCGAAGGCATCGAGTCCGATGATCGCCTCGGCGGCGGCCTCCATCCGCGCGAGATGAGCGGTGTCGGCGTAGGTCTCGCCGAGCCCGCGGATTCCGCCGGCCGTCTCGATCACGATGATCGCCCGCAGTGCGTAGGGCTGGTGCACACCCACCGTATTGAGCAGCGGCGGGTCGACGAAGGCAACCGGGGTGACCGTGACCTCGGTGATCGTGGTGTCGGTCTTCGGACTCGACACGGTTCGGGTCCCGACCGGCACCGACTGGAAGGTGTTCGTCGACATGAGTTCTCAGACCGTGGCCTGCGCGGCGAGCGTCGTCGCGAGGACGGCGCGCCCGGCGGCGGTGATCCGCTCGAGCTCGGCCTGGTGCTCCGGTGTCGGCTGGACCAGCGGCGCGCGCACCGGACCCGCTTCGATGCCCTCCATCGTCACACCGTGCTTCACGAGTGCGACCGCATATCCCGGCACCCTGTTGCGTAGCCGGACCAAGGGGTGGAAGAAGTCGCGCAGCAGCGCCTCGGTCAGCTCGACGTCGCCGTTCTCCAACGAGTTGTAGAACGCCAGCGCCAGTTCCGGGGCGAAAGCGAACGTCGCCGACGAGTACAACGTGACACCGATGGCCCGGTAGGCCTGCTGGGTGATCTCGGCGGTGGGCAGGCCGTTGAAGAACAGGAACTCCTTGCTGTCCCCGAGTGCTTCCTTGACCGCGATCACGATGCGCGACACGTTGTCGAGGTCACCGGTGCCGTCCTTGAACCCGATGACCGTCGGCAGCTTGGCGACCTCGATGGCCGACGCCTCGTCGAACACGGCGTTGCCGCGGTTGTAGACGATGAGCGGCAGATCCGTGGTGGCCGCGACCGACCGCGTGTACTCGGCGAGGCCGGCAGGCGGCGTCGTCACCAGGTACGGGGGCAGGAGCAGGATGCCGTCGGCCCCATTGGCCTTCGCACTCACCGCGAACTCGCGGGCCTGGACGAGGGAGCCGCCGGCACCGGCGAACACCGGGACGCGACCGGCGACGGTCTCGACCGCACAGCGGACGATCCGCCCGAACTCCTCGAGTCCGAGGGCGTGGAATTCGCCGGTGCCGCAGGCGACGAACACGCCGCCGGGGCCGGCGGCAACCCCGCGGTCGATGTGTTCGGCGAGGCGACGGTAGTCCACCTCTCCGCTGCTGCCGAAGGGTGTGACGGGAAAGAACAAGACGCCGTTGAGCATTGGGACTCCTTGGATGGGGTGAGGATCAGTCGCGGATGAGTTCGCCGTCGACACGGCGCCAGATCTGTTCGGGGTTTCCGTCGGCAATGGGGTCCGGCAACAGCGTCGTCGGAACGTCCTGATAGGCCACCGGCCGCAGAAAACGCTCGATGGCGAGCGACCCGACGCTGGTGCTACGGCTGTCGGAAGTGGACGGATAGGGTCCGCCGTGGACCATCGCGTGTCCGACCTCGACGCCAGTTGGCCACCCGTTGAAGAGGATTCGCCCGGCCTTGAGTTCGAGTGCCTCGAGAAGCACCCGGGCGTCGTCGAGGTCGGAGTCCGCGGCATGCACGGTCGCGGTGAGCTGACCTTCGAGCTCGGCGGTCACCTCCCGCACCTGCTTGAGGTCGCGACACCGCACCACGAGGCTCGACGACCCGAAGATCTCCTGCTGCAACGTCTCCGAAGCGAGAAAGGTCTCGGCCCGCGTGCCGAAGAGCGCGGCGGCGCAGGTGTTCGGACCCGTCGCTTCCGCCGATCGGGCGAGAACCTCCGCGGCCGAACCGAACTCCTCCACGCCGGAGGCGTAGCTCGCGGCGATCCCCGGGGTCAGCATCGGCGTCGGCGTCGAGGCGGCGATCGCCTCCGCGGCAGCGGCGATGAATGCATCGAGATCGGGACCGTCGACCGCGATGACCAGGCCGGGATTGGTGCAGAACTGTCCCGAACCCATCGTCAGCGAGCCGACGAATGCGCGGCCGAGGCCGGCGGCATCGGCACGCAGCGCCCCCTCGAGTGGGTAGACCGGGTTGATCGAGCTCATCTCCGCGTACACCGGGATGGGTTCGGTTCGCGACGCCGCAGCGGCGACGAGAGCCGTTCCGCCCGAGCGCGACCCGGTGAAGCCCACCGCCTTGATGCGCGGGTCGGTCACGAGGGCGATACCCAGGTCGGGCCCGCTGCCGTAGAGCAGGGAGAAGGTGCCGGCAGGCATTCCGGTGGCGGCCACCGCCTCGGTGATCAGACGTCCCACCAGTTCTGATGTGCCGGGATGGGCGTCGTGGGCCTTCACCACCACGGGACATCCGGCGGCCAATGCCGACGCGGTGTCGCCGCCGGCGACCGAGAACGCGAGCGGGAAGTTACTGGCGCCGAACACGGCGACGGGTCCGAGCGGCACCTTGCGCTGCCGGATGTCGGCGCGCGGCAGCGGCGTCCGATCCGGCCGTGCGGGATCGATCCGGGCGCCGTGCCAGCTGCCCTCGCGCAGCACCGAGGCGAACAACCGGAGCTGACCCGACGTCCGTCCCACCTCACCGGTGATCCGCGCCGCCGCGAGTCCGGTCTCGGCCACGGCACGCTCGACGAGGACCTCGGTCGACGCATCGAGGTTGTCCGCGATCGTCGAGAGGAACCGCGCCCGTTCTTCGGACGAGGTGGCGCGATACGGTCCGAACGCTTCCGCGGCCGCAGCGGTGGCACGGACGACGTCAGCTGGGGTTCCGTGTGTGTACGCGGGCAGGAGACGAGTGCCTGTCGTCGGGTCCACGCCGTGGACGGCCTTCCCCGCGCCGGTCACCCGCTCACCCGCGATGATCAGTTGTCCGGTGAGGTCCTGCGTCGTCAGCGGTGCGGGGTGCTGCGCAATGGTCATCGTGGTCCCATCCGTTGTGCGTTGGCATTCCGCCGAGGTGGCCCGGCAGCGGCGGCGCCACGTGAGAGCTGTCATCTGCTCTCGATGGCGGGTCGCCGTCGGCGCGGCTGTGCGGTGAGCTCGGCCTTGTCCCGACCGTAGAACTCACGATCCATACATGTCCAAGTCAAATATGGACGTCTTCAATGCTCGGAGTGAATCGACCCAGGTGACCGGTTCAGTCGGGACGCGCTCGCTCGTCAGCCCATACGCCATCCGGCCGGCCCACGCCGGACCGCGTACCAGACCAACAGCAGTCGACAGTGGGACAATCACTGCGCCGAATCCGACATACCGCACAGCGCCAAGCCACGGCGAGCGCCGGCTGCCGGAGCGGGCACACCACCCATTCGACGAAAGCGGAATCCAGAACCGATGAAGCGCATTCGCCTCCTCGCCGTCATGGCCCTGGCCATCACGGCACTCACCGTCTCCTACGGCACCGCACACGGCGCTCCCGCGCCCGCCGCGCCGTCCCACTTCTCCAGCGCATCCGCCGACGGGACCTCCATCACCTCCCAGCTCCGCAACGCGACGTTCGTCGCAGGCGAGCAGGAACTCCGGGTCGTCGACTCACACGGACGGACCATCGAGCGGATCGGACTGGTGCTGCCGTTCGACGGCGCCGCTGTCCCGATGCGCGCGAAGGTCTCCGCCGACCGCACCCAGGCGACGTTCACGCCGATCCTCACCCCCGAAGCCCGCGCGGCGATCGCCGCCGGCGTCCGCCCGGCCTCGGCCAAGAAGGACCGCGCCTACCAGCAGATGATCTGGCACATCACCAACGGGTGGAACCGCGGCGGCAACGTCACCACCGCCATCGGCGCGCTCGCCGGCCTCATCATCGGCTGCATCATCATCGTCGGCTGCGTCTGGGGTGCGGGCGTCGGCGCGGCCATCGGAGCGGTCATCGGCATCAACAACGGCGACCCCCGCGCCGGGCAGTCGATCCTGAACTGGATCAACACTCCGTAAGACCAGCGAGCAGGGCCTCGCTACTCGGGTCCCAGATGCTGCAGAATCCCCAACTCCGCGTGCGGGGTTGGGGATTTTCTGCTTCTTCCGGCTTGCGGACGCGCGTTCGGCGGTGGGCCCGGCATGCACCGTGCCCTAGTGGTGTGTCTCGCAATTGTCTAGCTCGTTGTTCGGTAGGCTGGGTTGATGAGTGCACCGGCAGCGTGTTTGCG
>NZ_JAGRQM010000027.1:0-49646 GCF_018132775.1 Gordonia sp. SCSIO 19800
AACGCTGGCGATCCACCCTGCCCACACACCAGCACCAACCATCAAAAGGCGACACCGACAACCGATCGGCGAAACCCCACCCACCCATGAAAGATTCAGGCTGAGGAGGCCGGAGCTTGCGGAGGCCGTCACGAAGGGTCCTGGTGAGATGCGTCGCCAAACCCTTCGTCGCTCGTCGCTATCGCTCCTCACACCTCAGGGAGCAATGAGAGACCGCGTCTTTCGGATTGGGGAGCATTGGGAGACCGCGTCTTTCGAATTGGGGAGCATTGGGAGACCGCGTCTTTCGGATTGGGGAGCAATGAGAGACCGCTTTTTTCCGATTGGGGAGCAATGGAGACCGCTTCTTTCGGATCAGGGAGCGGAAAGGGCGCGCCCTCCGCAAGCTCCGGAGCGCTGACTCACCAACCCAGGGTGACCGCGAGGCGCTCGCGGTGAAAGGTGCTGGTCCCCAGCAGTTGTGCGTCGGCGCGGGCCCGGCGGAAGTACAGCTGGCAGTCGTGCTCCCAGGTGAAACCGATGCCGCCGTGGAGCTGCAGGGCCTCGGCGCTGACGGTCCGATAGGCATCGCTGCACCAGGCCCGAGCGAGGGACGACGCCTCGGCGAGATCGTCGGCATCGACGGCGCGGGTCACCGCGGACCGTGACGACTCGACGAGGACGAGGAGGTCGGCCAGAGTGTGTTTGACGGCCTGGAAGCTGCCGATCGCGCGATCGAACTGCCGTCGCTCCTTGACGTAGTCAACGGTGCGATCGAGAATCCGTTGCGCACCCCCGACCTGTTCTGCCGCGAGGACGATGCATGCGGCGTCGAGGGCGGGCAGGATGACGTCCTCCGGCGAGCCGACAGAATCGAGCCGGCGCACCGGCACCTCGGACAGCGTGACCGCGGCGTGCGCGCGGGACAGGTCGAGCGTGGGCAACGGGGTGGCCGACACCCCCGGATGGGTTGCGTCGCAGAGGAACAGCGCGGGTCCGTCCGGGGTGTGCGCGGGTACGACGAACCAGCGCGCGCGGGCGGCGCCGAGAGCCGAGGCGACCACCCCGCTCACCGTTGCACCGGCAGTGCCCGACTCGATCTCGAACGGGATGGCGTCGGGGTCGTACCAGCCATGCCGGTCGAGACCGAGAAGCGCGGCGGGGGCGCCTTCGGCGATCTGCTCGAGAGCGTCGTCGGCGCCGCCCGACCGGATCAGCACCTGGGCGGCCAGCGCCGTCGACAGGAACGGGACCGGCAGCAGTCCGGCGCCCAGTTCCTCCGCGACGACGACGAGTTCGGCGAGTCCGCCCAACCCGCCGAGGGTTTCGGGGATGCCGATCGCGGCGACGCCGATCTGTTCGGCGAGCACCGACCACGCCCGGGCATCCCAACCCGGCCCGTCGGGGTCGAGGTCGCGGCACAGCGCCGGCCCGCCCAGCGAATCGACGGCGTCCCGGACAGCCAATCGCAGGTCGTCGAGTTCCGTTGCCATGAAGGACCTTTCAGTCAGCGTTGAGCACCGCCCGCGCGGCCGCCAGGCGGGCGACCGGCACGCGGCGCGGTGAGCACGACACGTAGTGCAACCCGACCGAGTTCAAGAACTCGATCGACGACGGATCGCCACCGTGCTCGCCGCACACGCCGAGTTTGATCTCCGGTTTGGTGCTGCGGGCGAGGAGTACGGCCCGCGAGACCAGGGCACCGACACCCTCGGGATCGAGGACCGCGAAGGGACTGTCGGTCAACAGCCCGTGTTCGAGGTAATGCGTGAGCATCGTCTTCTCCACGTCATCGCGCGAGAAGCCATAGGTGAGCTGGGTCAGGTCATTGGTGCCGAAGGAGAGGAAGTCGGCGTCGTCGGCGAGTGATCCCGCGAGCAGGGCGGCGCGGGGTGTCTCGACCATGCTGCCCACCTTGTAGGGCACCGTGACCCCCGTGTCGGCGGTGACCGCCGCGGCCGCCTCGTGGACCTGGGCGATGGCTCGGCCCAGCTCTCCGGGCAGCGAGACGAGCGGGATCATCACCTCGAGTTGCGGAGTCAGGCCCTCGGCGGCGACGGCGACCCAGGCCCGGAACAGAGCCTCGGCCTGAGCGGGGTAGAGCCGCTTCTGGACCATCGCGAAACGTACGCCGCGCAACCCCAGCATCGGATTCGACTCGTGGGTGTCGGCGGCGCGTCGCGCCTCCTCCTCGGTGCGATACTGCCCGTCGGCGGGCAGGAACTCGTGCAGGGGGGCGTCGAGCAGTCGCACCGTGATCGGCCGGTCACCGACGACGCGCAACAGCTCGGTGAAGTCCGCTTCCTGCGCCGCGGTCAGCGCGGCGATGGCCTCGATCTCCTCGGCCTCGGAGTCGGCGAGAACCAGGCGCTGCACGAGTGGCAGTTGGTCGCCGAGAAACTGGTGTTCGGTGCGGCACAGACCGATTCCCTCCGCCCCGAGGCGGAACGCGGTCGCCGCGTCCTCCGCGTTGTCGGCGTTGGCGCGCACGCCGAGGCGCCGGATGTCGTCGGCCCAGCCGAGCAGCCGGTCCAGTTCGGCCGACGGTTCGGCGGGCCGGATCGTCACGGCGCCGCGGTACACGTGGCCGGTGCGGCCGTTGAGGGAGACGATCTCGCCCTCGGTCAGCGTCAGGTCGCCGTTGGTGACCGTGCCTGCGGCCCGGTCGATCCGGAGAGCGGTGGCACCACAGACCGCCGGTCGCCCGGCGCCGCGCGCGACTACGGCGGCGTGCGAGGCGAGTCCACCGTTGGAGGTCAGGACGGCCGTGGCCGCCAGCAAGGCGGGGACATCTGCGGGACTGGTCTCCGACGCCACAAGGATCACGTTGCGGCCCTGGGCCGCCCACTGCAGGGCGGTGTCCGCGCTGAGGGCGATCTCACCGGTGGCCGCACCGGGCGACGCCGGGAGTCCCTGCGCCACCAGCTGTTCCGAGCCGGTCAGTTTGATCTGCGGATGCAACAGGTCCTGCATCAGATCCGGGTCGAGCATCGCGACGGCCTCGCGGCGGCCGATGGCGTGGTCGTTGACCAGGTCGACGGCCAAGGTGGTGACGGCTCGCGGTCCGGGGTGCTCGACGGCTCCGGCGCTGAGCAGGGCCAGCTGGCGGTCGCGCACCTCGAACTCCACCTGGGCAACCCCACGCAGATGCGGCTCCAGGGTCGCGAAGATCTGGTCGAGGATGGCGGTCCCACCCGGCATCGAACCCAGCGGCTCGCCGGGACCGGGGTCGGGGTCGGTGCGCCGGACGCCGAGATGGAAGACGCCATGAGGTGCGTACCGGCCGGTCTCGAGATCACGGCTCGTCGCCGACCCGTACCCTGATTCGTTCCACGACCCCAGGCGGAGGGCACGGAGGTGCAGTGCGATGCCGAGATCCTCGGGGAGCGACAGCGACCGACGGGCTCGCTGACCGCGCGGCGAGGCCCAGCGCGCGAGCATGGCCCGCGCGGCCAGCCCGAGCTGTTCGGCCGGATCGGCGGGATAGGCCACTCCCGTCGACTCCTCGATCAGCTCCAGGAGGGCGGGTACCCGGGCGCGGCTGTCGCGGTGGTCGTCGACGACGTCGTCGAGGTCGTCGGGATCGACGTCGAGTGCGTGTTCGGCGACGAAGCGCAGCGTCTCTGCCCACGAGTCGAAGATGTCGCGGTCTCGGCCGATGACCTCGACGAGGGCATCGACGTTGCGGGTGGACAGGCCGATCACCGAGATGGCCGGCGGCAGCGCCGACACCGGCACCGGTGCGCTGCACCGCAGATGCATGAGCATGGGCCGACGCTCGGTGCGCACGGCCGGCCAGATCCCGCGGACGGCGAGCTTCTCGAGGAGATCGATGGCAACGCCTGCGGTCTCGCGGTTGGCGAGCTCTTCACCGGCGCCGACGGGGATGGTGAGACCGGGTACGACGGGCAGGCCGAGTCCGACGAGGTTGTCCATCTCGACGCCGTGGACGCCGAGGTCGGCCGCGCCGAGACCTCGCGCGCGACCCTGGCCGTGCGGTACCGCGATCCGGGTGAGCGTGTGGACCGCACTTTCGGAGAGGGTCATCCCGCGGCGCCCGCGACGAGCTCCTCTTCGAGGGCCTCGTCCTGCGCGCGAGTGAGACCGAGCAGCATCAGAACGTGCTGGTGGAGCCACATCCACACGGTGTGGTACCCGTCCGTCATCGGTGAGGTCAGCGAGGCGGTGTCCCCGTCGTCGAAACGCTCCAGGGCGACGCGAAGCCGGTCCCGGTGGTCGAGGAGTTCCGGCGTGGCCTTGCCCGCCCGACGCAGGAGCTTGGAGACATCGGTGTGGATGTCCTCGAGCTGGTCGCGGATCCGTGCGTCGTACTGGGCGTCGGAGTGATCGTTCGCCGAGCCGTCGGGACGGCACTGCCATGCGGTGCACAGTTCGCGCAGTCGGCGGTTGACCGGCAGGAACGAGCGGAGGAAGTCCATCAGCGCCTGCTCCTGCTCGCTGCCCTCCGGGAGGCGCACGAGGCGGCCCGCCTCGGCGATGCCGGCCGGGGTCGGCATGACCATCGGGCCCTTCGCCACGGCTTGCCCGGCATCGACGACCGCCTGCAGCTCCGCGCTGACCGGTCCGCGGTACATGCCCTTGATCACGAGTCCGACCAGCGCGTCTGCTGCGGTGGTCGGCGCCGATATGTTGATCGCTAGGTCGTTCATGGTGCTCCTGCAGGCGAGGGTCGGGCCCCGGGTCGGGGCGGGTCTGTGCTGACCGGTGGGTGACCGGACAACCGGGTACTCCATTGCTGTGACGCTGCTCATAAACTACCCAAATAGTAGTTCATGTCAAGAAAGTTGGCCAAACTGTGAACAGAGTTAGCCCTTGAGGCACTTACTTGACACCACATACGCTTTTGCCGCTACAGTCCACCTGTGACCGCCGCCACTGAGCGGCCGACGGCTGAGAGGCGCGACATGAGCGAGGCGACGATCGCAGGCAACCCGGGGGCCGTCCCCGGAGGTGGGCCGGGAGCCGGCCGGGTCCCGGATCGGGACGAGCTCTACATCGGTGGGCGCTGGGTGGCGTCGTCGTCCGACGCCCGGATCGACGTCCGGGAGGCCGCGACCGGTGAGATCCTCGCCCGGGTGCCGGACGGGGACACCGCCGACTGCGACGCCGCGGTGGAGGCGGCATCGGTCGCCTTCGAGACCTGGTCGCAGGTGCCGGTGCCGGACCGGGTCGCCGTCCTCCGGCGCTTCGCCGACGAACTCGCCGCGCGCGAGGACGAGCTGGCAACCATCATGACGCGCGAGGTCGGCACGCCGATCAGCCGTTCGCGCGGCGTGCAGGTCGGCCTCGGGGTCGCGGTCTTCCGGACGATGGCCGATGCCCTGGAGGCATTGCCGCTCGAGGAACGTCGCGGGAACTCGCGCATCCTGCGGGTGCCTGCGGGTGTCGTCGGGGCCATCACGCCGTGGAACTACCCGCTGTATCAACTGGCGGCCAAGGTGGCGCCCGCGCTGGCGGCGGGGTGTACCGCGGTGGTCAAGCCCAGCAGCGTCGCACCGCTGGCGGCCTTCGCCGTCGCCGACATCGCCGACCTCATCGGTCTCCCGGCCGGCGTGCTCAATGTGGTGTCGGGTCCGGGCCGCGAGGTCGGACAGCGACTCGCAACCAATCCGGGGGTCGATCTGGTGAGTCTCACCGGCTCCACCTCGGCTGGGGCCACCGTTGCGGAACTCGCTGCATCAGGAATCAAGAAAGTGACCCTGGAGCTCGGCGGCAAATCGGCGTTCATCCTGGCTCCGGGTGCCGATCTCGACGCGGCCGTCGCCGCGGCCGTCCGCGGTTGCTTCGTCAACAACGGCCAGACGTGCGCGGCGACGACCCGACTGCTGGTGTCGCGGGACGACCTGTCCCGGGTGGAGCAGCGGGTGGCCGAGCTCGTGGGTGCCATGACCGTCGGCGATCCACTCGACCCGGCTGTCGACGTCGGTCCGATGGCCTCGGCCGGGCAGCGGCGTGTCGTGCTGGGGTTCCTGGAATCTCTTCCGGGCGACGCGCGCGTGCTCGTCGGCGGTGCCGGCCCGGTGCCGGATCTCGACTCGAGGCTCGCCGGGGGCTACTTCGTCCGACCCACCGTTGTGAGCGGGGTCGACAACTCGGCGGAGATCGCCCGCGAAGAAGTGTTCGGTCCGGTCCTGACGATCCTGACGTACTCCGACGTCGACGAGGCGGTGTCTATCGCGAACGACTCCGATTACGGGCTGTCCGGGGCGGTCTTCGCCGCCGACGATGACGCCGCGGTCGCGATCGCGCGACGGCTGCGTACGGGTCAGGTCGCGATCAACGGCGGCCGCTTCAACCCGATGGCTCCGTTCGGGGGCATGAAGAAGTCGGGCATCGGTCGTGAGCTCGGGCCCGACGGTCTCGAGGAGTACTTCGAGAAGATCTCGCTGCAGATGCCCGCGTGAGGGCTGCGAACGGAGAGGACCGACTCATGACCACCGACCACGAGGAGATCGTGTCGCTGATGGCGCGCTTCGCGCGGGGGATCGACCTGCGTGACTGGGAGCTCTATCGCTCGGTGTTCACCGACGAGATAGACATCGACTACTCGAGCTACCGGGCGGGCCATGCCGGCCGCTTCCGCGCCGACGACTGGGTACAGCGCGGCCGCATGCTCTTCCCCGGACTCGCGGCCTCGCAACACTTCCTGTCGAACTATGACATCACCGTCGACGCGGCGGCCGGCACCGGACGCGTGGTCACGTATGTCCGGGCCGAGCACGTGCTGCCGAATGCGGGAGGCGACGCGATGTTCACGATCGGCGGCTACTACACCGACGACCTGGCGCGGGTGGACGGCGAGTGGCGGATCAGCGCGAAACGGCTGACGGTGCTGTGGAATTCGGGGAATCCACAGGTACTCGCGCTCGCGCGCGAACGAGCCGCCGAACTCCTCGCAACGACGGCTTAGAACTCGCGGACGGGCCGGCGCCCGTCCCATCCGTCGGCGGCCGCGGCGACCTTCGCATACAGCGCGAGGATCGACGGCGCGGGTTCGTAGATCTCGACCAGATGGCCGTCGTCGGCTCGGGTGTCATGGAACGCGAACGCATTTCCGCTCGAGGTCGTCGCCGTCAGCAGCGCCGGATACCCGAGGGCGTCGAGGCGGGCCTGTTCGCCGGCGAACGAGGGCACGAACGTCGCGACATGATGGACCCGGCCGCGGGATGTGGTGGTGACGGCGAACGCCGCCGGCGCCGCCGAATGGACCTCGACGAGTTCGACCTGCACGCTGCCCCACTGGCCGTAGGCCGACGAATGATCGAACTCGCCGGCTTCCGCACCGGCTCCGTGTGCGTGGTCTATCACGTTGCGGCGCATAAAGAACGGTCCCGCGCCAGTCCGTTCCGAGAACCGCTCCGCGGCGACCGCGACATCGTCGACGATGTAAGCGAGTTGGGCGATCGTGCCGAGGTGGGACGCATGTGGACTCCTCATCGGAACTGGACAGCAGGTGCGGGAGGACTACTATGCTCCATGTAACACTAGTCAGATTAAAGTAACTAGAGGGGAGGGCGGGACCATGTCGTCGACACGCCTCGTCTCACTCGCGTCGCTGTCCGCGCTCGCGGTGCCACCGCCGCGGTTCATCGAATACGCGGCGGCCGGGGGATTCGACGCGGTCGGGGTGCGGGTGTCCGACCGGCCCGGTGAACGCGGGCATCTCCTGGCCGAGGGATCGCGTCTGCTCGCCGACACCCTCCTTGCTCTCGACGATCACGGACTGGCCGTGCTCGACGTCGAGGTCGTGAAGATCCACCCGGGTTCGTCGCGATCCGACTGGGAGCCCGTCTTGTTCGCGGGAGCCGCTCTCGACGCCCGCTATCTCATCGCCACCGTTCTCGACGACGACGCCGACCGGGCGGGAGACAATCTCGCCGCACTCGCGCAGGCGGCCGCCCAGTTCGGCCTGCGCTGCTGCCTCGAACCCATGGTGTTCACCGCTGTCCGTGACCTGCGGGCAGGCCGGGCGCTGCTCGACGAATCGGGGGCCACCGAAGCCGGGCTGCTGCTGGACGCGCTGCACTGGTCGCGCGCGGGCGGGACCGTCGACGGACTCGGCGCCGAGGTCGAACGTGGGGGTATCCCGTACTGGCAGTTGTGCGACGCCCGCATGACCGGCCCGGCGCGCGACGACACCACCGCGATGACCGAGGCGCGCGGAAACCGACTGCCACCGGGTGCCGGTGCGCTCCCGTTGCGTCGACTGGCGGGGGCCCTGGGGCCGTCGGCGTCGGTCAGCGTCGAAGTCCCGTCGGCCCGCGGCGCCGCGGACCCGCGCCGCTGGGCGATCGAGCTGGGCACCGCCACCCGGCGCCTGCTGGCTCGCGTGCCGTCCGCGCCCGTCGGCTCCGAATCCACCGATTCCGCCCGGTGTCCGACCCCTGGACACCACGATTCGAAAGTTCTGTCATGACCTCACACCCCAAGCGTCCGTTCCGCTTCGCCGCTCAGGTGTACCGATCCGAGACCGGTGCACAGTGGCGGGACACCGCTCGCATGGTCGAGGACCTCGGGTACTCGGCTCTGCACGTGTCCGACCACTACATCGGACCCGGCCCGGCGCTGGACCCGACCGCCCACCGGCCGGTCACCCTCGCGCCGATCGCCAGCATGGCCGTCGCCGCCGAGGTCACCGACGAACTGGTGATCGGGTGCCGGATGTTCTGCGCCAGTTATCACGAGCCCGTCGCTCTCGCGAAAGAGGCTGCGACACTGGCGATGTTCGCCCCCGGCCGCATCGAGGTCGGGCTCGGTGCCGGTTGGCTCGGCGCCGAATACGAAGCGATGGGCGTACCGTTCCCGCCTGCTGGTGAACGGATCGACCGGCTGGCCGCGACGATCGAGCTCTGCCAGCAGCAGTTCATCGGGAAACCGATCGACGTCGATCGCGGTGGGGTCCGCGCCACCGGGTTCGCGCCGCTCCCCGTGCCGGAGACGGCGCCGCCCATCATGATCGGCGGCGGCGCCCGACGCGTCCTCACGCTCGCCGGTGCCACCGCCGACATCGTCAGCATCAACTTCAACAACCGGTCGGGAAAACTCGGCTCCGACAGCGTGGCGACGTCCACGGTGGCCGAAACCCACAAGAAGCTCGACTGGGTCCGCGCCGGCGCCGGCGACCGCATGGACGACATCGAGCTCGAGACCGGCGCGTACTTCGTCGCGATCGACGGAGCCACCGACGTCACCGAGGAATCGCTCTGCGAACGAACCGGTTTCACGCCGGCCGAGCTGCGGTCGTTCCCGCACGCACTCGTCGGATCCGTCGACGACATCTGCGAGCAACTCGAGCAACGGCGCGAGGAGTTCGGGTTCTCCTACTTCACCATCGGCGACCGAGCGCTGGAACAGTTCGCCCCGGTCGTCGCCCGCATGACAGGGAAATGAGGAAGCGATGAGCACGACGACTGCGCCCCGCTATGTTCGGGTGGCCGAGCCGGGAGTGATCGAGACGAACAACGATGCCGACACGACGCCCGGGCCCGGCGAGGTGATCATCGACATCGGGTACTGCGGCATCTGTGCGACAGACACGCACGGCTACCAGTCCGCCGGCTTGCCGCCCGCGGTGTTCGGGCACGAGTGGATGGGCACCGTCTCCGCGATCGGCGACGGGGTCTCGCATGTGTCGGTCGGGCAGCGTGTCGTCGCGGGTGTCGGACCGGCGTGCGGCGTGTGCGCCCAGTGCCGGGCCGGGCACGCCGATCACTGTGATCTGGCGTTCGCCGAGGCCAACGGCATCTCTCCCGGTGCGGCTGCCCACGGGGGTTTCGCGGACCGGCTGCGTGTCTCCGCGCGCCGCGCGATTCCGGTCCCCGACGCCCTGTCGGACATCGAGGCGGCGCTGTTGGAGCCCGCCACCGTCACCTACCACGCGGTGCGTCGAGCACGAATCTCGTTGGGGGCCAACGCAGTGATCCAGGGTGCCGGTCCGATCGGCCTGCTCGCCGCGCAGCACGCCCGGGCCGCGGGCGCCGGCCGCATCCTCGTGTCCGAGCCGTCGCAGGCCCGTCGCGACGCTGCGACAGCGCTCGGCTTCACCGATGTCGTCGACCCGTCCGAGCTGCCCCGGCGCCTCGAGGAAGTGAGCTCTGGGCTCGGCGCCGACGTCGTGTTCGAGTGCTCAGGAGTGGCCTCGTTGTTCCAGCCCAGCGCCGAACTCGTCCGGCGCGGTGGGACATTGGCGCTGCTCGGATACCCCGGCACCGATTCGTCGGTGAGCTACGGGGACTGGCAGAGCCGCGAGCTGACGGTCATCGGGTCCCTGGCGTACACGCACTCCGACTTCCTCGGTGCGATGACGCTCGTCGCCGAGGGGCGTATC
Source organism: Gordonia sp. SCSIO 19800 (assembly GCF_018132775.1). NCBI lineage: Bacteria > Bacillati > Actinomycetota > Actinomycetes > Mycobacteriales > Gordoniaceae > Gordonia > Gordonia sp. SCSIO 19800. Next base: position 10,328 of record NZ_JAGRQM010000027.1, read on the forward strand.
GATGTCGCGTCGTTGCACACCGGGACGATCGGCCTCGGTGAGCTGGAATCGATGTTCGCCGAACTCGATTCGGGCCGTAGCTCACACACCAAGGTGCTCGTCGACCCACGACGGTGATCCCTGTCCAACCCCTGCTCCCTGATCCGAAAGAACGACCCGCCCCCTGCGGTGCGAGCGAAGCGAGCCCACCCCTGCTCCCTGAGGTGCGAGCGAAGCGAGCCACGAAGGGCTCCGCAACCTGTCTCACCAGGCCCTTCGTGGCTCGTCGCTATCGCTCCTCACACCTCAGGGAGCAATGGGGTCGCTTCCTTCGGATTAGGGAGCAATGGTTATGTCGTTCTTTCGGATTAGGAGCGGAGGTCGGTCGCTATCGCTCCTCGCACCTCAGGGAGCAGGATGGTTGGTGCCTCTGAAATCCGGGTGGTTCACCGAACAGCGCTGTGCGCCAACGCTGCCGGGGGTATGGTCTGGCCGCTGCCGCAGGTGGCACCGCCGTCGACCGGGATGGTGGCGCCGGTGACGAACGAGGCCAGCGGCGAGGCGAGGAACGCGATCACCTCGGCGACCTCGTCGGCCGTGCCCCAGCGTTGCAGGGGAACCATCCGACGGAGGGACTCGTAGCGTTCGGGGGTGTTGACCGCGATGCGTCGTGTCATTCCGGTCTCGATGGGGCCGGGGCAGACTGAGTTGACCCGGATGCCGTCGACGGCGAGGTCGAGGGCCAGTGACCGGGCGAGGTTGACCGCGCCGGCCTTCGCCGCGGCGTACGGCCAGCGGTTGGGTTCGCCGCCCAGGGCCGTCGCCGACGCCGTCACCACCACCGCACCGCCCCCGGATCGCCGGAAGGCGGGGATCGCCTCGCGCACACCGAGAACCACCGACCGGAGGTTGACGTCGAGGGATCGGTCGAAGACGTCGAGGTCCAGGGTTTCGATGGACCCGGAGGCGGGGACCCCGGCATTGAGGATCAACGCGTCGAGCCGGCCGAAGCGCTGTTCCGCCGTCTCGACCGCGTGCCGGTTGTCGTCGGTCGACGTCACATCCCCCACGAGCGGGACGACCCGCGGCCGGTCCGCGAGCTCGTCGAGAACCGCAGGCGAGTTGTCGACCGCGACAACCGAACTCCCGCGACCGACCATGAGCTCGGTCACCGCCCGGCCGATGCCCGAGCCGGCACCGGTCACGATGGCGACGGTGCCGGACGCGGTCTCGGTCATTCGGAGTCCATCTCGATGATCGCCCGGCCGACGATCTCGCCGCGGGCGAGGGCCTGGTAGGCCTCGTCGACCTCGTCGAGGCGGTAGCGGCGGGTGATCACACGTTCCGGCTCCACGATCCCGCCGGCGACCATGCGCAGCAGCGCCGGCATGTCACGGCGTGCCTTCGCGCCATAGGAACCGCGGATCTGCAGGCTGCGGCGCACGAGACGAGCCAGATCGAGCTCACCGGGCGTGCCGGCCGGCGCGATCCCGACGACCACGGCGCGGCCCCCGTCGTCGAGGATGTCCAGCGCGGTCGCGAAGGTGCTCGGGTGCCCGAGGGCCTCGAAGGCGACGTCGACGCCGTGGCCGTCGGTCAGTGCCCGTACCTCGGCGACGACGTCGGTGTCGCGCGAGTTCACGGTGTGGGTCGCACCGAGCTCGGCCACCGCCTTGAGCTTGTCGTCGTTGACGTCGATCGCGATGATCTGGGCGACTCCGGCCGCCGCCGCGAACTGGACGATCGACGATCCCACGCCGCCGGCCGCCACGACGGCGATGCGGTCGGCCAGCCGCAGCTCGGCGTTGGTCACGGCACCGAGCGCGGTGAACGAACTGCAGCCGAGGATGGAGACCTCACCCAGTCCGACCCCGTCGGGGACGACGAAGGCGTCCGACGCGGGGACGACGCAGTACTCGGCGAGTCCGCCCATCGAGTACATCGCCAGCGGGGTGCCGTCGGCGCGGGCCAACCGGGTCTCGCCGTCGTAGAGCGTGCCCTTGAGCCGGTTGTGGGCGAAGAACTTCTCGCACAGGTCGTCCAGTCCGCGCGCGCAGTGGCGACACTCGCCGCACGGCATGATGAAGCTGCACACGACCCGATCGCCCACCGCGAGGGTGTCGACGCCGTCGCCGAGTTCCTCGACCACGCCGGAGACCTCGTGGCCGAGGACCGCGGGAGCGGGGAAGTTCACCTCGGACTTCAGTACGTGCAGGTCGGTGTGACAGACCCCGCACGCGGTGACCTTGAGCAGGATCTCGCCACGACGGGGCGTCGGGCGCGGGATCTCCTCGACGGTGAGTGTCGGTGTACTGCCCTCCCAGACAGCAGCTTTCATGATGCGTTCTCCTTCTGGGGCCGGGCGGCGCCCGACGAGTCGGGCACCGCGGAGCTGTCGTCGCGCACGAGTTGGATCAGCGGCGCCAGCCGCTCGGGCATGGTGGCCCAGTCCTCCGGCGACCGGACGTCGTCGGAGAAATTGCATTCGATGATGAAGTGTTCCGCACCGACCGCCTTCGCGGTGGCGATATCGGCGGCCACACCGTCGATGCCCTGTCCGCCGGATCCCACCGGGTCGGTGGGGCGCTGGAGGTAGGACCGCAGGAACAGCCGGACCGGGGCCCGTCCGGCGGGACGCTGCGCGGCCATCCCGTCGAGCTGGGCTTGCAGGGCCCCGGCTGTGCCGCTGCTGGGATTCCAGATGTCGAACAGTGCGGCGGTGCGGGCGAGACCGCGTTCCGACCGCAGCCCGGACAGCAGCGGCGGATGCGGTGTCTGGACCGGTTTCGGCCGCACGGTGGAGGTCGGAATGGTGAAGAACTCCCCGTCGAACTCGACGGGATCCGGTCCCCAGCACGCCTGGACGGCGCGGACGAGTTCGTCCATCCGGCGCCCGCGCGTCCGGGGGTCGACGTCCATGAGTCGATGTTCTTCGTCGGACCAGCCGACGCCCAGCCCGGCGACGAGACGTCCGCCGGAGAGCACGTCGAGAGTGGCCAGACGCTGTGCGAGCTCGACCGGACGGTGGTACCCGGCGACCAGGATGCTGCTCCCGATCAGCGCCCGCCGGGTGCACGACGCGACGAATGCCATGAGCTCGGTGGCCCCGAGCACCGAACGGTAGGCGGGGTGCACCGCCGTGGTGTGCCGGCCACCGTAGACCGACGCGTTCTGCTCGGAGTAGAAGAGGTGTTCCTGCGCCCACAGTCCGGTGAATCCGAGTTCCTCGGCGGCCACCGCGAAGTCGCGGACGGCCGCGGCATCGACGTGCTCGCCGAGCTGGGGGAGGGCGAGCCCGATCGTCGTGCCGCGGGCGCCGTCAGTCATCGCCATCAGAGGATCGTCACCGACCCGGTGTTGCCGTCGACCTCGATCATCGCGCCGTCCGGGATGCGGGCCGTCGCGTCCTGAACCGATACGGCGCATGGGATTCCGAGCTCACGACACACGATGGACGAGTGGGTGATCGTCGCGCCGACATTCACGACGACACCGCCCGCGAAGACGAACAACGGCGTCCAGGCGGGATCGGTCTGCGGTGCGACGAGGATGTCGCCTTCCTCCAGCTGCTCGGCCTCGTACGGGTCGTGCAGGATTCGCGCACGTCCCCGGGCGACGCCCGGGGCGCCGCCGACTCCGGAGAGGACGTCACCGGGCACCGCGGGGTCCACCCGCTGCCCGGTGCGCCGGGGCCACTGCGAGAGGGGGAGCGGTTCGAACAGGAAGAACGGCGGTTGCAGATCGAACAGGGCGAGATACTGCTCGCGTCGCTCCTTGATGGTGTCCGCGAACGACTCGGGTTCGGCGACAAAGCGATCGAGCTCGTCGTCGACGAGCATCGTGATGTCGTGATGGTCGTCCATGATCCCGCGTCCGACCATCCGGTGTCCGAGTTCGTAGAGGGCGGCCCGCATCTCGCCCATGATCTTCACGCACGCGGTCTTCGTGCGCTCCCGCCACGGCATGAACTTGGTGATCGACTTCGCCGCGTTGCGGAACGCGGTGGCCGACTCCACGTCGGGCATCTTCGCGGCGAGGTCCTCGGTGAGGGCGAGACGCTTGTCCTGATTGCGGCGCAGGATCGCTTCGGGATCGGCCTCCGGCGGGCTGTTGCGCATCCCGTTGATGGCCATCAGTGCCAGCACGGGTTTGGTCTCCCAGCTGTCCGATCGGATGTCCCATTCGTTCGGTGCGCGCGAGCCGTAGCGGTAGAGGAAGTCGTCGAACTCCTCTCGGAACCTCGCGGCGTCGGCGGAGTCACTCGCGGTGATCGCGTCGAGGGCGGAGGCGAGTCCGTCGTCGAAGATCCCGGTCAGTTCGGACGAACCGGCGACGAGGCGCCCGAGCTTCCACATCGCATACGACGGGGCGGCCGAGTCCACGCCGCCCAGTCCGCTGAGCAGATCGCCGAGTTTGTCTGCCTCGCCGATGGTTTCGAGGAGTTGACCGGCCACGGCCGGACCCATCGTCGACAGCGTCGTGGTGACCGGGTGATAGGCGTAGCAGTAGATGAGGTCGGGGAGCAGCGAGCGAGCGTGCTCGACGAGTTCGGCATCGCTCATCGCGGCGAGATCGGGACGCTGGTCGCGTGCCCGGTCGGCGCGGCGCTTGGCCTCCTCGGCTTCGGGGAACTCATCGGTCGTGAGAGCCCAGGCGGTCTTCTCGGCGAGACCGGCCGTCAGTTCGGCGTTCTCGTCGCCCGGCTTGGGTACGTACTCGGGGATGTCGGGATGGTCGCCCACCCACAGGCTGTTCCACACCGGCACGGTCAGCCCCGGGAGCCGGGCGCCGTTGAGCTCGGTCATCGAGAAGTTCGTGTAGTGGTAGCCGCCGAAGTTGCCGATGATCTCGGGCATCACCTCGTCGATCTCCTCGGCGAGGTGAGTGCCGAGGTTGTCGACGTAGCCCTGGCGCCAGCCGATGTTGAGGCCCTTGTTCCAGACCATCGTGACGTTCAGCGGACTCGACGGGTCGGGCAGCACTTCGCCGGCGTTGGCGCGTGTGTACACCGGGTATCGGCTGCTGAACTCCCAGTCGGTGATCCAGCGATCGATGTCGACCGCCCCCGCGGACTGCTCGTCACTCATGTGTTCCTCCTCATCGAGGTGACAGGCTGTATGTCAAGTCACACTATAGAAACCTGCGACAGATGGAAACATGTACAGAGATATTTCTCAGCAGTTTGAGGGTAAAGACTCCGCCAGTTGCGGCGCTAAGTAACTTTACTGCGAATAGAGTAACCTGACGTCAGGCCCAGGGATGTGGGTCACATCCTTCCCGCGCCGCCCGCTTCTCGCGTGGCTACTTCCGGCGCATCCGGTGACGAAAGGAAACCCATGTTCGAGAAGGTGCTGGTCGCGAACAGAGGCGAGATCGCGGTACGGGCTTTTCGTGCCGCGGTCGAGCTCGGCGCGAGCACGGTGGCCGTCTACCCCCACGAGGACCGCAACTCCGTTCATCGGGCCAAGGCGTTCGAAGCCTACGAGATCGGCGAACGCGGGCATCCGGTCCGCGCGTACCTCTCGGTCGACGAGATGGTCCGCGTCGCGGCGACGTCCGGAGCCGATGCGGTGTACCCCGGGTACGGCTTCCTCTCCGAGAACGCTGAGCTGGCCCGGGCGTGTGCGACCCGGCAGATCACCTTGATCGGCCCGTCCGCCGAGGTGCTCGAACTCGCCGGCGACAAGTCCCGGGCCGTGGCGGCCGCCGCCGAGGCCGGTCTCCCGGTGCTGACCTCGTCGACCCCGTCGAGTGATGTCGACGAGCTCGTGGCCGCGGCTGATGCGGTCGGTTTCCCCTTGTTCGTCAAGGCGGTCGCCGGTGGTGGCGGGCGCGGCATGCGTCGCGTCGATGAGCCGTCGCGGCTTCGCGGGGCGATCGAGGCGGCCTCGCGCGAGGCCACGACGGCCTTCGGCGACGGCACGGTCTTCCTGGAGCGGGCGGTGGTCGACGCCCGGCACATCGAGGTGCAGATCCTCGGGGACGCCACCGGCGAGGTCATCCATCTCTACGAACGCGACTGTTCGCTCCAGCGCCGCCACCAGAAGGTCGTCGAGGTGGCCCCCGCACCCGCGCTCGACCCGGCTGTCCGTGATCGGATCTGTTCGGATGCAGTGGCTTTCGCCAGGCACATCGGGTACACCTGCGCCGGGACCGTCGAGTTCCTGCTCGGTTCCGACGGTCGGCACGTGTTCATCGAGATGAACCCGCGCATCCAGGTGGAACACACGATCACCGAGGAGATCACCGACGTCGATCTCGTCGCCACCCAGATGCAGATCGCATCCGGTGCGACGCTGCGGGAGCTGGGACTGACCCAGGATTCGATCGAGATCCGCGGCGCGGCAGTGCAATGCCGCATCACGACCGAGGACGTGACCGACGGCTTCCGGCCCGACACCGGGCGGATCACCGCCTACCGCACGCCCGGTGGCTCGGGTGTCCGTCTGGACGGGAGCGTCGGACTGGGGTCCGAGATCGGCTCCCACTTCGACTCGATGCTCGTGAAGCTGACCTGTCGCGGCCGGGACCTGGAGACCGCGCGGGCGCGCGCACGTCGTGCGATCGCCGAGTTCCGGGTCCGGGGCGTCGCCACCAACATCCCGTTCCTGCAAGCGGTTCTGGCCGACGACGACTTCGGCGCGTGGCGGGTCACCACCTCGTTCATCGAATCCCGACCGGACCTGCTCGAGCAGCACGCCTCCGCCGACCGCGGTACCCGGATTCTGCGGTATCTCGCCGACGTCACCGTGAACCGACCGCACGGCGAGCGGCCGTCCGCGGTGTACCCGGTCGACAAACTGCCGGCGATCGACCTCACGTCCCCACCGCCGCCGGGGTCGCGCGATCGACTCCGGGAGCTGGGGCCGGACGGTTTCGCCGCCGAGCTCCGTGCGTCGACGGCACTCGCGCTGACCGACACCACCTTCCGCGACGCGCATCAGTCGCTGCTCGCCACCCGCGTGCGCAGCCGCGACCTGGTGACCGTCGCACCGCACGTCGCGCGGATGACCCCACAGCTGTGGTCGGTCGAGGCGTGGGGTGGGGCGACCTACGACGTCGCACTGCGATTCCTCAAGGAGGATCCCTGGGAACGCCTGGCGGCCCTGCGCACGGCGATGCCCAACGTCTGCCTGCAGATGCTGTTGCGCGGCAAGAACACCGTCGGGTACACGCCGTACCCGGTGGAGGTGAACGACGCATTCGTCCGCGAGGCGGCGGCCACGGGCGTCGACGTGTTCCGGATCTTCGACGCGTTGAACAACATCGACGCGATGCGGCCGGCCATCGACGCGGTGCGGGAGACGGGGACCGCGGTGGCGGAGGTGGCCATGTCCTACACCGGCGACCTCTGTGATCCCGGCGAGACCCTGTACACCCTGGACTACTACCTGAAGCTGGCCGAACGGATCGTCGACGCGGGCGCACACGTCCTGGCGATCAAGGACATGGCGGGCCTGTTGCGCCCGGCCGCGGCGTCGACCCTGGTGCGCGCCTTGCGGTCGCGGTTCGACCTGCCCGTCCATCTGCACAGCCACGACACCGCCGGCGGGCAGCTGGCGACCTACCTCGCCGCCTGGGAGGCCGGGGTGGACGCGGTGGATGGGGCGAGCGCACCGCTGGCCGGCACGACGAGTCAGCCACCGTTGTCGGCGATCGTCGCCGCGACGGCGAACACCGACCGCGACACCGGGATCGACCTCGCGACCTGCTGCGCTCTCGAGCCATATTGGGAGGCGGTCCGGGCGGCGTACTCGCCGTTCGACACGGGCTTGCCGGCACCCACCGGCCGGGTCTATGCCCACGAGATCCCCGGCGGCCAGCTGTCCAACCTGCGGCAGCAGGCCCTGGCATTGGGGCTGGCGGACCGGTTCGAGGACATCGAGGCGGCCTACGCGGGCGCCGACACCGTGCTCGGGCGACTGATCAAGGTGACACCGTCGTCGAAGGTCGTCGGCGATCTCGCGCTGGCACTCGTCGGCGCCGGCGCGAGCGCCGCCGAGTTCGCGGACGATCCGACGGCCTACGACATCCCGGACTCGGTGGTGGATTTCCTGCGGGGCGATCTGGGCGAGCCCGCGGGCGGGTGGCCGGAGCCGCTCCGCACGCGCGCCCTCGAGGGCCGCACCGACCCTCGCCCGGTGACCGCCCTGACCGAGAGCGACCTCGCGGCGCTCGCCGGTACGTCGGCGGAGCGTCGTGATGCGCTCAACCGGTTGCTGTTCCCCGGACCGAATCGTGAGTTCCGCGAGCACCGCGAGACCTATGGCGACACGTCTCGGCTGTCCACCAACCAGTTCTTCTACGGCCTGCGCCAGGACGAGGAACATCGCGTGGAGCTGGAGAAGGGCGTCGAACTGCTCATCGGGCTCGAGGCGATCTCCGACCCGGACGAGTCCGGGATGCGCAACGTGCTCTGCATCCTCAACGGGCAACTGCGGCCGGTTCGGGTGCGCGACCGCTCGGTCGAGTCGACGACACGCACCGCGGAGAAGGCCGACCCCGCCCTCCCGGGGCAACTCGCCGCACCCTTCGCCGGTGTGGTGACGCTGTCGGTGAAGGAGGGCGACGAACTCCGCCGGGGTGAACCGATCGGCACGATCGAGGCGATGAAGATGGAGGCCTCGATCTCCGCGCCGGTCACCGGGATCGTGCAGCGTGTCGCGGTGTCGGGATCGACCGAGGTCGACGGCGGGGATCTCCTGCTGACCATCGCGACGGACTGACGCGGTGCGTCGGGTCCGCGTCCCGATGGCGCGGACCCGACGTCGTCACTTGCGTGCGAGGTCGGCGACCTGGGCCTCCACCGCGGTCTTGGAGTCGGGGTGTTCGGACAGTCGCACGGTGAAGGACTGCTCGAGCTCGTAACCGCGACGGATGTCGAGATCTTCGCAGCCGTTCAGGGATTGTTTGGCGAGCACGATGGCGTGCCTGCTCTTCTCCGCGATGGAGCGCGCGCGGGCGGTCGCGATCTCCAGGAGATCGTCGTGGGCGACGACCTCGAGCGGTGCTCCCCACCGCTCCAGGGTCGACGCGTCGACCGGTTCGGCGGTGAGGAACATGCGGCGCATCGCCTGCTGGGGCAACATGCGGGCGGTGAAGCGACCACCGCCGAGGACCCCGACGTTCATCTCGGGCAGTCCGAAGGTGGCGCGTTCGGACGCGACCACGAGGTCGGAGAGCGCGACGAGTCCGAACCCGCTTCCCAGGGCCGGGCCGTTCACCGCGGACACCACGGGGAGGTGACACTCGCGCACGCTGAACAGCGCCCGCCGGGCCCGCCGCATCGCGATGTCGCCGCTGACAGTGGACATCGTCCGGAACTCGTTGATGTCGTTGCCCGCGCTGAAGATGCGGCCCTGACCGGTCAGCACGATCACGCGCACGTCCTGGTCGTCGGACAGCGCGTCGAACGTCGCCGCGATGTCCTCGTACATCTGCCCGTCGATGGCGTTGACCTTGCCCCGCGAGAGCTCGACGAGTGCGATACCGGGCTGGTGCACGGTGACGGAGAGGTTCCCGGAGGCCGGGGAGGTGGTCTGCATGGGTGCCTATCTGTCGTGGACTGCGCCGACGGGCGGTCGGGGCCCCGGCGCGAACGAACGGAACGGGACTCACGGTAATCGAGCGAGCAAAATATGTACACAGTTACGACGACGGGTCGTCTCGCCACCGCACCGATCGTTCGAGGGCGACCGTTGCCGCCCCGATCCGAACTAGAGAGCAGGTGCGGGCGGGTAAGGTGTCGGCACCGACCGATCAGCCGAGACACGGGAGCCGCATGACCGTCGCCGACGAGCCCGCCACCCGGCAGCCGCGCGGGCAGAAGATGTCCGCGCGGGTGGCCAACATGGTGGCCGATCAGATCCTCAGCGGTGGCATCGTCGAGGGTCAGCGCCTGCCGACCGAGAAGGAGATGGTCAGCGAGTTCGGCGTGGCACGCACGACGGTGCGTGAGGCACTGCGGCTCCTCGAGAGCCGAGACCTCGTGACGATCAAGGCGGGAATCGGCGGCGGGCCCATAGCCAAACGGCCCGAACTCGATTCGCTCGGCAACATCATGAAGCTGTTCCTCCAGATCAACGGCGCGAACATCAGTGATGTCATCGACGTCCGGTTGATGCTCGAACCGATGGTCGCGCGGGCCGCGGCGCAGAACGTCACCGACGAGCAGATCGAGTCGATGCAGCGGGCACTGGACCGGATGCGCGACCATCCCGAGGACCACGCCAACTTCCAGGAGAACAACGCCGCGTTCCAGCGCGGGGTGTACGAGGCGGCGGGCAATCCCGCACTGCGGGTGGTCATGGAGACGCTGTGGCTGCTCGTTCGCGACGCCGAACCCGTCGAGCATCCCATCGCGACGCGGCTCGCGGCCTTCGAACTCCAGCAGGACATCCTCGACGCCATGCGCGCTCGCGATGTCGAGGCGACCGCGGCCGCGATGGACGTCTTCAACCAGGAGTCCGCCCGGTACTACCGCCGCCGGCTCCGCGACATCATCTCGCGACCCGTGCGCTGGCAGATCTGAGCGTCGACTAGACCACCCGTCGTAGCACCCCCGGCACGACGTCGTCGTCGGCGGCGAGAGCCAGCACCTCACCGAAACCGGCGACGAGGCAGTCGGCGAACAACTCGAGGTCGGTGACCGCGGCGCCGTCGGAATTGATTCCGAGACAGGCCGTTCCGTTGTGGGTGATCATCGTCGCCATCATCGCGCAACCGGGCAGCGGGCCGAACGGGAACATCCGCTCGACCTTGGCGCCGGCCACGTAGGTGTCCCACGGGATGCCCGGCACGTTGCTGGCCTGCAGATCGTTCTGGCTGGTCGTGCCGCTGAACTGCATGAGCACCGATCCGGGTAACCAGGCCATCACCGAGCCCAGCGTGTTGAAGATGTCGACGGCCGGTTCGTGCCGGGCGACGCGGACCTGTTCGCGGATGGTGAGGACCCGCTCGAAGGGGTCGGCGATCCCGACCGGTCCGGCGAGCCGTCCCACCGCGATCCGGTTGCCACCCGCCGGATCCTCCGGACGCCGCACCGAGATCGGGATCGCGACCGGCATCGTCTCGATCGGGGTGCCCATCTTCTCGTGATAGAGGCGGAAGCCGCCGATGAGCCCGGCGAGGTAGACGTCGTTGATCGACGCCCGCGTCGCCGTCGCGGTCGCTTTGAGGTCGGTGAACGGGACCTCGAACGCGCTGAAACGCCACGACAGGCTCCGATGCGCGAGCAGCGGGGAACCAGGGGGGCTGACCAGGCCCGCCACGCGTGGAACCGAGCGACCATATCGGAGAACGGAACTCAATGCCTGGCGGGGATGCGCCAGCGCGCGGACGCCGCGGAATGTCGTGTCGACACGATGCGGGATCCGCCGGATCTCCTCGCCCACCTGCCGGCGGAGCAGGTCGACGGGCGTGATGTTCACCGGATCGGGGCTCGGCGGCTGGGGTTTGCCCGGATTGTGTTCGCGTGTGGGCGAATGCAGCTGGGCCAGTCCGATGATCGCGCCCAGGCCGTCGGTGAGCGCATGGTGGGCTTTCAGGAAATATGCTGCCCTGCCGTCCGGCAGCCCTTCGATCAGCGTGCCCTCCCACGGCGGCCGTGCGGCATCGAGCGCGGTCATCGCGAGCTGCTCGCACGTGATGAGCAGCTCACGCATGCTGCCGTTGCCGCCCAGACGGATTCGGCGCAGATGGTAGTGCAGGTCGAAGTCCGGGTCGACTGCCCAGCTGGGCGTTCCCATGCCGAACGGGGAGTCGACGACGCGCTGCCGGAATCGCGGGGCCATTCGGCTTCCCCATTCGTGGGCAGCCACGAGCCGGTCCCAGTCCGGGGCGCAGTCGTACACCTCGAGCATGCAGATGGTCCCGCGCATCCGGCGATCGGTGTCGCCTCGCCACATGATGGTGTCCACCGAGCTCATGTGGGGCTCGTTGGCCCAGTCGAGCGGTCGGTCCACCCCGTCGGTCAGGTCCGGTTCCTCGCTCACACTTGCCTCTCTTCCGGTACCTCGACGGGTGGCCGGGCGTCGTCGTCGGCGAAGAAGTCCAGCGGCCAGTCGGCCAGGGCGCTGATGTACATCTGCCGGACCTCCTCGGCGCGGTCGCCGATCTCGTCGGGCGACCAGTCGCTGGTGTCCACCGGCGGCAGCACCATCACCTCGACGGTCCCCGGTCGGATGAGTTGCGCACCGCGCCACATCAACTCGCCGGTGTTACGCAGGACCACCGGTACGACGGGGACACCCGCCTGCATCGCGATGTGGAACGGACCCTTCTTGAACCTGCCGACACGTGGTGTGGGCGACCGGGTGCCCTCGGGCGCGACCACGAGCGACATTCCCTCGTCCCGCAGAGCTGTGACGGCCGGCGCCAGCTGTTCGATCGCGCGGCCCGGGTCGGCGCGATCGATGAACACCAACCCGGCCTGCTGAAGGATCGGCCCGACCACCGGAACCCGTTGCACCTCCTTCTTGGCCACCCCCGTGGCCTCGGACCGCACGAGGTTGATCATCACCGGCAGGTCGAGTTTCGACTGGTGGTTGAACAGGAACACGCACGGCCGCGCCGACGTGAGGTACTCGCCTCCGTCGAGGACCTGCACGTGGATCCCGGCGAGTGACAGCCCGACGTCGGTACCGGTCGGCAGGGCCTCGACGAGTGCGGCGGGATCGCGTCGAACGAGCCCGGTGGTGACGCCCACCGCGGCGGAGGCGAGAAACGAACCGTAGAAGGCGCCGGTTCGGGCCAGCATCCCGAGCCGGTTGTACGTGGGGTTCTTCAGGTCGATGATCGGCCAGCCGCGGGATTCGGCCTCCGCCCGCAGTATTCGGCGCGGGGAGACAGCCGCCGGGTTGCCCACCGACTCCAGGTACGGGATGTCCTCGTTGCCGTCGCTGTAGGCGAAGGAGGCGTCGAGGTCGATGCCGTGCTCACGGGCGAGGGTGCGTACCGCAGCGGCTTTCCCCGGACCCCAAAGCGGGCGTCCCCGGATGTTGCCGGTGACCACCCCGTCGACGACCTCGACATCGGTGGCGAGTGCGAAGTCGGCCTCGATCTCCCGCGCGATGGGTTCGATCTGGAATCGGGTCGCCGACGACGCGATGACGATGGTGTGTCCCATCTCCCGATGCGCGCGCAGGATCTGCCACATCTGCGGCCGCAGCTTGGCCGCCGTCTCGTATTTGAAGAGGTGTTCGCCGAACTCGATCAGCTCGGCGTAGGTCTTGCCGGCGAACGTGGGACGCGTGGCGTCGAGCACTTCCGCGTAGTCCTGTTCGGACACGACGCCGCGCAATCCGATGAGCAGGAAGTCGGCGAGTTCGCCGAAACCGAATTCCATGCTGCGCAAGCGTGCTCGCATGATGGCGGCGGCGGAGAAGCCCTCGATCAGGGTGCCGTCGTAGTCGAACAGCGCGGCGACCTTCTTACCGGTGGGTGCCGACCGGATGGCCCGCATCCGGTCGGTGAAGGCACTCATCGTGTCCCCTCCGACCAGACCGTGTCCATGGTGTCGGCTCCGCCCACGGCACGCTGGAGATCCTCGATCGACGCGATCCGGGCCAGCCGCTCGCGCATCGATTCGACCTCGTCGAGCCAGTCCCGGCGGGCGGTCGCGAGGTCCGCGACCTCCTCGCCGTGGATCAGGTGGCGGTTGTCGGCGAGCTGATAACAGCCGTCGTAGAGGTCCTTGGAAACCGAATCCTTGCTGCGCACAACACCTTGCAGGGACAGCTGGCGTCCCAGACCGAGGCATTCGACGATCAGGTCCTCCTTGTCGCGCGATGCGGTGCCGAGTTCCACGAGTTTGGTCGCGAAGACCAGTTGGGCGTCGAAGAACGGCTGCAGGGTGCGTCGGGCGAGGAGTCCGCCGGTGTGGCCGTGCAGTACCTCGTAGGTCCACTCCTGCGTCGGCGTCACGGCACGCCAGCCCGGGGCCAGCAGATCGAGTTCGAGACCGAGTCGGTGCAGGAACTCGGTCTTGGCCGGGAAGAAGAACTCGAACTTGAGCAGATCGCGGATTCGCAGGGCCTCCCGTTGCGACGCCGCGAGCAGCCCCTCGTCGGCGAGCGGACCGTCGGCCGTCTCGTCGTATCCGACGGGGTGTTCGTCCGGCGGGATGTCGTCGGCCCGGACGTCACCGTCGGCCACGGCGAGCATGGCGACCTCGACGATCGCGCGGTCGACGAAGTGATGGAGCGCCCCGTTGCGGTAGTAGGCCGCGACCGCGTGATTGTCCGGCACGATGGACCACACCGGTTCGGAACCGCCGTCGAAGCAGCTCACCACGCCGTTGCCGGCGAGGACCCGGAGAGTCTGGGTCAGCCCGACCCCGCGGCACAGGGCTGGGTCCGGGCCGGGTAGCTCGCGCCGGCGGATGTAGTCGAGCAGGGGAGCCAGGATGGCCTCGATCTCCGCGAGCGTGTACGCCCTGTCGTGCGCGCCGAGGAGGGCGAAACCGGCCAGCGAGGTCGCCGAGATCGGGGTGGCGGAATTGATCTCGTCCATCACCCGGAACGCGACCTTCTCCAGCCGCGCGCGGCCCTCGCCGGCGTCGGCGAGAGCGGTCCGCAGCGAGATGGGGGTCCCGAATCGCACCCGGGCCTCGCCCAGGTAGGCGCGCTGCGCCTTCGCGTAGCGCAACAACCACCCGACGCCCTCGGGCTTCTTCGTGCCACCGGCGTCCTCGGCCGCCATCGCGCCGATCTCCTGGAGCTGGTCGTACACGATCGAGGTCGGCACGATCGTCACGTCGGCCTCGTCGAGCTGCCCCACCGCGTCGACGACGTAGGTGAGCAGTCCCAGTTTGGGCTTCCGGAGCTTGCCGGTCCGGCTGCGACCGCCCTCGATGTACCACTCCAGGTTGAAGCGCTTCTCGACGATGTAGGCGAGGTAGGAGCGCATCGCGAACTTGTAGACCGGGTCCGCGCCGAACTTGCGTCGGATGAAGATCATGCCGGCGCGGCGGGCCACCGGGCCCACCGGCCAGAACGAGAGATTGTTCCCGCCGAGCACGAGGTTGGGTGGGAAGTCGTTGTTGCGCAGCACTTTCGCCAGGACCAGCGGATCGACATAGGACCGGTGGGAGGGCAGGAAGATCAGGCCGGTGGACTTGTTGAGGGTGCGCAGGGTGTTGAGGTTCTCGACGTCGACGGTGACGTTCCAGGCCCGCTCGTGCAGTCGGTTGAAGGTCGCCGAGAACACGTCGTCCATGAGCCGGCTCTGGGTGGCGACGAAGGTCGAGAGTTTGTCGGTGGCCTCGGCGACCACCGCATCGGTGGGCCGACCCAGTTCGGCTGCGAGTTTGGCCGCGGACGTCTGGAATCGCGACGAACTGCTGATCTGCTCGGCGACCAGACGGGGGACCTTGTAGCGATCACCGACGATCTGGCGTTCGGCTCGCTCGGCCGACACCGACGCCTGGAACAGGACGAACTGGGCGAACGGCTCACCCTGCGCCTGGTGATGGGCATACCGGGTGCGTAGTTCCTCGATCGTGGCGGGTGCACCGGCAACGACGCGGAGACTGTCTGGACGTCTCTTCCGGATCAGCGGCTGGACCGCTCCGAGCGGCCGCCGGGGATTGGACAGCACCAGGACGTCGCCCAGCGTGACCCGCCGCTCACCTTGCCGGACCGCCGGGAGCCAGACCGCCCGGACAGGCACGAGCAACGTCTCCGGCGCCATGCCGTCGAAGTCGATCTCCGCCGATCGGGAGATCGTCGCGTCCGGATAGTTCGCCGCCGTCCACTCGCGTACCGCCCGCATCTCGCACGACGTACGGGCTTTGGTCAGCACCACCACCGGATCGGTCACCTGCATCACCCTCACGTCTCTGGGGTCCTGCCCCGCCTCATTGTGACGTGGACTACACCGAGGGGGGTGGTTTTCGTCAGGACGACCGACGCGCCGCGAAGACTTTCGTGTGTAACCGGTCCGGCCAGATGATGTTCGGTCCGGAGACGACGAAACGCCCCATCCGACCGACTGGCCGTCCGGGGCGTTTCGCGAAAGTCAGGAGCTCAGAGCGCGCTGACGTTGGTAGCCTGGGGGCCCTTGGCACCCTGCTCGACGTCGAATTCGACGCGCTGGTTCTCTTCGAGGTTGCGGAAGCCGCTACCTTGAATCGAGGAGTAGTGGACGAAGACATCTGCGCCCTGGTCGTCGGGAGCGATGAAGCCGAAGCCCTTTTCGCCGTTGAACCACTTGACGGTTCCCTGTGCCATACTGCTGTACTTCTTTCTTCAGTGTGCGCAACCACCAAGACCGATGGCCGCCCGTCAACTCTGTCACAGATGAGGACCGTTGGGAAACGCAGGGCGCAATCGGTGTGGGCGGTCCGCTGCGCGGGTACCCCGTTCGAGAACGAAACCCGGGTGTTCGGGGTCTGCGTGAGTAGGCTGGACAGGGCACCACGCGATCGACCTGCGATCGAGGCACGTCATGGCCGAGAACGATCCGCTGACCACACAACGCGATGCCGTCCGCGACGTCGCCGGTGAACTGGTGGAAGCAGGTTTCGCCGATCCGGTCGAGATCGGTCGTGGTGGCTACGGTGCCGTATATCGCTGTCGCCAACCCGCATTGGACCGCGATGTCGCGGTCAAGGTGCTGACCGACCACCTCGACGCCCAGAACCTCGAGCGGTTCGTGCGTGAGCAGCGTGCGATGGGGCGACTCTCCGGGCACCCGAACATCGTCAACATCCTCGAGGTCGGGTCCACGCCCGAGGGCTTTCCGTTCATCGTGATGCAATACCACCCCCACGCGTCGTTGGACCTGCGCATCCGCAGGGACGGTCCGCTCGACTGGCGCGATGTGCTCCGGCTCGGCATCAAGGTGGCCGGTGCGCTCGAGACGGCCCACCGGGCGGGCACCCTGCACCGCGACATCAAGCCGGGGAACATCCTGCTCACCGAATACGGCGAACCCCAGTTGACCGACTTCGGCATCGCCCGGATCTCCGGCGGCTTCGAGACCGACGCCGATCTGGTCACCGGTTCGCCCGCCTTCACCGCGCCCGAGCTCCTCGCCGGTGCGACGCCATCGGTGACCTCCGACGTCTATGGGCTGGGCGCGACCCTGTTCTGTGCGCTGACCGGCCACGCGGCGTTCGAGAGGCGCAGCGGGGAGCAAGTGGTCGCGCACTTCCTCCGCGTCGCGAGCGAAGGAGTTCCCGATCTCACGTCGGCCGGATTCCCCGCGGAGGTGTCCGGCTGCATCGAACATGCGATGGCGCGCGAACCCGCGGACCGCTCCGGGTCGGCGGCAGGGCTGGGCGAGGAACTGCGGAACGCGCAGCGGCGGCTCGGGGTGCCACTCGACGGGATGGCACTGCCGGACGGGTCCTCGGAGCCTGCCACCTCGACGACGCCGCGGCGGCGGCGGACGACGATGACGCTGCCCATGCCGTCGACGAAGTTCCGCCCACCCATCCGGCCTCGGGCGCAGGTCACCAGGACCCGACTCCTGAAGACACTGCGCGACGGGAAGCTGCGCCGTCTCACGCTCATCCACGCACCCACCGGCTACGGGAAGACCACGGTCGCGGCCCAGTGGGCCGAGGAGCTCGCCGTCGACGGCGTACCGGTGGCGTGGCTGACGGTCGACGACACCGACAACGACGTCGCACGGTTTCTCGCCGACCTCGTCGAGGCACTGCGCCGGGCGGCCCCGGACGCCGTCGGCGACTGCGCCGCGGCGGTCGAGGAGCACGGCGATCGCGCCGAGGAGTACGTGCTGACATCGTTGATCAACGAGGTCCACGCGCACGGCCGGCGCATCGCGCTCATCGTCGACGACTGGCACCGGGTGACGGACCCGACGGTCATCGGGGTGATGGACTATCTGCTCGAACACGGTTGCCATCACCTGCAGGTGATCGTGACCAGCCGAACCCGGCGAGGCCTCCCGGTCAGTCGTTTGCACGTCCACGACGAGATCATCGAGATCGACATGGAAGCACTGTGTTTCGACGAGGCGGAAGCCGGGCGGTTCCTCCTTGATGTCGCCGGTCTGGACCTGCGGGGCGACGAGGTCGCCGAACTGTGGTCATCGACCGACGGTTGGGTCGCGGCGCTGCAACTGGCATGCGTGTCGCTGCGCCGATCCGGGCATCCCGGCGAGCTGATCGGCGACATCTCCGGTCGCCACCATGCCATCGGTGACTTCCTCGCCGAGAACGTCCTGGGCGTGCTGGAACCGGAGGTCCTGCATTTCCTGCTCACCGTCTCGCTGCCGGAACGGATCTGCGCCGATCTCGCGACCACGCTGAGCGGCGAGGCGCGCGGACAGGCCATGCTCGAGGAGGTCGAGCTCCGTGACCTGTTCCTCACCCGGGTCGACCAGGCCGGCGAATGGTTCCGGTTCCACTCCCTGTTCGCCGAGTTCCTGCGACGCAGGCTGGAACGGGATGAGCCGCAACTCATTCCGCAACTGCACCGCAGGGCGTCGGAGTGGTTCGCGGGGCACGGGATGCTGACCGAGGCGGTCGACCATGCGCTCGCCGCCGGTGACGCGGACCGCGCCATCGAACTCGTCGAAACCGACGGCCGGTCACTCATCGAACACTCGCGAATGACCACCCTGATCACATTGATGGAGAAGTTGCCGCCCGTGGCGGTGGCGGCCAACCCGATCTTGCAGATGCAGCTCGCGTGGGCGAACCTTCTCCTGCACCGCGCCGCGCTCGCCGAAGCCTCCCTCGAACGGGCGCGGGTCGCACTCGAGCGACGGGCGAGGTCCGATGCTGCCCTGGGGATTCGGCGTGAGGCCGACATCGCCGAGGCGTGCGTGCGCGCCATCTCCGACCGGCTCGACGGGCTCGACGAACTGGTGGCGCGCCTGGCCGACGACCTCGACGGGTTGTCGCCGTTCCTCGTGTCGGCCATCCACAATGTCGGGACCCTCAGCGCCACCTTGCGATTCGACTTCGACGAGGCTCACCGCTGGCAACAACGCGCGATCCCGGCACACCGACGTAACACCGGTCCGTACGCGGTCATGTACGGTTACGGCCTCGACGGGCTCGCCTACGTCGAGCAGCTCGACCTCGACCGTGCCGAAGCATGTTTCCGTACGGGACTCCGGTTGTCGCGCGAACAGGGTTCGTCGACCCAGTCGCAGGGTGCGCAGCTCGCCAGCGCTCTTCTCGCGGCGGTCCGGTACGAGCGCGGTGATGTGTCCGAGGCCGAACGACTGCTCGACGAGAGCTTCTTCATCGGGGCCGCCGAAGGCGTCGTCGACATGATCGAGGCTCGCCACCTCGTCGGGGCGCGCGTGGCGTTGTGCCACGGTGACCGGGCGGTCGCGGCGTCCTACCTGGACGAAGCCGTGGACATCGCCGAGCGGCTCGACACCCCACGGCTGCGTGCCGTCGCCGAGAACGAGCAGGTGATGAGGCACCTGCCGGCTCGTCGTAGGGTGTCTGCGCGCGTCGATGCCGGCGCCGAGGTGCCGACACGCGGCATCGCGGCGATCGTCGCGCAGCTCCATGCGGAGACCGCGATCCGGTTGATGCTTGACGCCGGCGAGTCCGCCGAAGCCCCTGACGTCGCCTGTCGGTGGGCGCAGGAGTGGGTGGACCGGTTGGCCGGCAGTGGCCGCCACCGGGCGTTTCTGCGGGCGCGACGACTACTGGCGGTGTGTCTCGCTGCGGCCGGTCGGACGCAGGAGGCACGCGCACACACCCTGGCTGTCCTGGCGCAGTGCGCAGCGTCGGGCATGGTTCGGTTTCCGCTGGATGGCGGCGACGAGTTCACCCGGCTCGTCGACGACGTCGCCCGCAGTGTTCGTGCCGGTGACCGTCCCGCTCCGGCAGCGTTGTCGCCGGATTTCCTCGGCCGGGTGCTCGGCGACGGTGGCACCCGTTCGTGACCAGGCCGGGAATACCAGGGCGGGCCGGCGGCCTTGAACCACAGCGTGGCCCCACACCGCCCGCCGCGCGGGTGCGGGGCAGGTGTAGACGACCCCTAGAGAGAGGACAAGTGCTCATGGCAGTCCCGAACATCACACTGAACAACGGAATCACTATCCCGCAGTTGGGTTTCGGAGTCTTCCAGGTTCCGCCGGAGGACACGCGTGAAGCAACTCTGACCGCATTCGAGGTCGGATACCGCCACATCGACACCGCGGAGATGTACGGCAACGAGAAGGGCGTCGGCGAAGCGGTCCGCGATTCGGGCATTCCGCGCGATGACATCTTCATCACCAGCAAGCTGAACAACGGCTTCCACGACTACGACGACGCCCTGAAGGCGCTCGACGGAACCCTTGCCGACCTCGGCGTCGAGCAGCTCGACCTCTTCCTGATCCACTGGCCACTGCCGGAGGTGGGCGATTACGTCCAGACCTGGAAGGCGCTCGAGAAGGCCTACGTCGACGGCAAGGCGCGAGCAATCGGCGTGTCGAACTTCCAGCAGGCGCATCTACAGCGTCTCTTCGACGAGACCGACGTCGTACCCGCGGTGAACCAGATCGAGGTGCACCCGTATCTGTCGCAGAACCCGTTGCGGGCGTTCAACTCCGAGCACGGCATCGCCACCGAGGCATGGTCCCCGATCGCCCAGGGCAAGGTGGCCGACGACCCGGTCATCACCGAGATCGCCAAGTCCAAGGACCGCTCGCCCGCGCAGGTCACCCTGCGGTGGCACATCCAGCGCGGCGACATCGTCTTCCCGAAGTCGGTGACCCGCTCGCGCGTCGAGGAGAACTTCGCACTGTTCGACTTCGAACTGTCCGACGACGAGGTCGCCCAGATCGACCGCCTCAACAACGACGAGCGCATCGGTCCCGATCCGGACACCTTCAACTACGTGCCGGACTGACCCCCGCCCCGTTGACTGTGCGTGAGGGTGCAGGCAGCGACCCCTCTTGCTCCCTGAGGAGCGAGCTTGCGACCCCTCTTGCTCCCTGAGGAGCGAGCTTGCGACCCCTCTTGCTCCCTGAGGAGCGAGCTTGCGACCCCTCTTGCTCCCTGAGGAGCGAGCTTGCGACCCCTCTTGCTCCCTGAGGAGCGAGCTTGCGACCCCTCTTGCTCCCTGAGGAGCGAGCTTGCGACCCCTCTTGCTCCCTGAGGAGCGAGCTTGCGAGCGTCACGAAGGGTCCTGGTGAGATGCGCGGCAGACCCTTCGTGACGCGCCCTCCGCAGGCTCCGGGCGCTCCTCAGGGAGCGGGACGGGCCGGTGTGGCTGAGGTTCTTTCGGATCAGGGGCCGGGGTGACCGGAGGTCAGGAAAGGTTCTCGAGGCGAGCAGGTTTCGACAACGAGGCGCGCAACTGACTGAACCGGAACAGTGCGGGTTCGCCGACGACGTCGGTGTAGCGGTCGATGACCGTGTCGACGAAGTCGTCGACTGCACTGTCCGGTAGGCGGCTCGTCCAATCCGACGCCCCGACCGCGAACCAGGCTCGGAAGTCGTCGACCGATTCGAACTGCCAGTTCAGATCCTTCACCGTCAGGTCGTCCACGATGAACCCGGCGTCGGTGGCGAGTTCCCCGAACCGCGATGGTTCCACGTGGACGTAGGGCGCGTCGAAGCCGTCGAAGTAGCGCTTCCGCTCCGGTTGCGCCGCGACCTCCATCCCCACGTCTTCGATACTCGGTCTCTCGGTGGCGCACACCATCTGCAGCACCGCCCGACCGCCGTCGACGAGACTGCGCGCGATTCCTTGCAGCGCCGCCACCTGGTCGTGCACCCAGTGCAGCGCGTTGAACGACACCGCGATGTCGAAGTCGTCGTCGAAGGGCAGGGCAAGCACGTCGTCGACGTGGAACTGGACGCGCAGCAGGTCCGCCGGGACCCGCACGAGCGCGCGTTCGATCATCCGGCGCGAGGCGTCGACGCCGACGACCGAGCCCGACGGCAGCCGGTCGGCGAGCAGCATCGTGATGAAGCCGTCGCCGCACCCGATGTCCAGCAGGCGTTCGGTCCCGGCGAGTTCGAGGTCGCCGATCGACTCCTCGGCGACCATGCGCTGCAAGGCGCTCACGTCCGCGTACCGGTCACCGTCCCAATCGACCATCGCTCACTCCTCGGTTGTGTACCGACCCCGGGCCATTGTCCCGGCAAGTGCGCACGGCCGCCGGACGTTCGGCGTATCCGGGCCGCCGCAGTCCTACCGCCCCGCCTCGCGTTCCACCATGAGCGAGGCCTCCCGGTAGTGCGCGTACACCTCGGGCGTGGGCGTCCCGGTGAGCGTCTGGGTCGATGTCTCCCACGCGGGCAGTTCACCGGTCAGGGCCCACGCGGCCTGTCGCGCCGCACCGAGCGCCACGTGTTCGCCGTCGGCGGGGACGACGACCTCGCCGCCGAACAGACCCGGTGCGATGTGGCGCACCGCAGCCGACTTCGCGCCACCGCCGGTGAGCAGCACACGCTCGACGTCGATGCCCTGCTGCTCGATCCGTTCGCGGCAGAACACCAGCGACGAGACCAGGCCCTCGACGGCCGCGCGGGCGATCGCGGCCGGGGTGAAGTTGGCCGCGGTCAGCCCCGTCAGCGTGCCGGTCGCGTCGGGGAGGTTCGGCGAGCGCTCGCCGGCGAAGTAGGGCACCATCGTGACGCCACCCGCGCCGGGCTCAGCCGACATGGCCAACCGGGCGAACTCGGCCAGGTCCACGCCGAGCATCGACGCGGTCGACGCCAGCACCGGGGCGCCGTTCAGGGTGCAGACCAGAGGCAGGTGACGCCCGGTCGCGTCCGCGAACCCGGCCACCAGACCCGACGGATCATTCGGCGCCACGTCGCCGACGGCGCTGACCACGCCCGACGTGCCCAGGGAGACAACGGCATCCCCGGGGCCGGCGTGCAGTCCCAGTGCGGCTGCGGCGTTGTCGCCCGCGCCGGCGCCCACGACGACGCCGGACGGCGTGACGCCGGCCCGTTCCGCGGGGCCGAGGACCCGGGGCAGAAGCGGTCGACGGCCGCGGAACGCGGCGTCGAGCAGATCGGTTCGGTACTCGCCGGTCGCCGCGCTGAAATAGCCGGTGCCGGAGGCGTCGCTGCGGTCGGTCGTCAACTCGGCGAGGTCGCGACTGTCGCGCAGTCGCCAGGTCAGCCAATCGTGCGGAAGACAGATCGCAGCCGTGGCGTCGGCGTGCGCCGCTTCGTGGTCGGCCAGCCAGCGGAGTTTGGTCGCGGTGATGGAAGCCACCGGCACCACCCCGACCGAGCGCGCCCACTGCTCGGACCCGCCGAACTCGTCGACGAGAGCAGCAGCGCTCGGTGCGGAACGGGTGTCGTTCCACAGCAACGCTTCCCGGACCACCCGGCCGTTCCCGTCCAGACAGACCATGCCGTGCTGCTGGCCCGCCACGGACACCGCGGAGACGTTGTCGAAGCCGTCCGCGGCGGCGACCGCAGCGCACAGTGCGTCCCACCAGTGATCCGGGTGCACCTCGGTACCGGCGGGGTGCGGAGCGTGTCCGGTGCGCACCACCTGCCCGGTGTCGGCGTCACAGACGACCACCTTGCATGACTGGGTCGACGAATCGATCCCGGCGACCAGCGTCGTCATGCGAGCAGGTCGATCAGCGTCGCGCGGGCTCCCTTGCTGCGCAACGACTCCAGCGTCGACAGATACGGAGTGGTGAACAGCGGATCCTGCGCGAGGGTCCCAAACAGCTCGGGGTCGGCGACGAAGGCCAGCGGGTCGGTGCGGGACCGCTGCGCTCGCGGAACGAGTTCGGCCGCAAGCGGGTCGACGACGTCGATCGGTTTCCCCGCCTCGTCGGTACCCTCGGCGTAGCGGGTCCAGCTCGCCACGACCGCAGCGGCGAGGTCGCTTCGCTGGTCCCGTTCGAGGCGCTCGCGGATCACCGGGACCAGCCACTTCGGGATGCGGTCGGAGGAGTCCTGGCAGAGGCGCGCGATGGTGTCACCGATCGCCGGGTTGGCGAAACGTTCGAGGAGGGTGTCGATGTACTCCTCGACGTCGACGCCGGGAAGTGGACGGAGGGTGGTGGCTCCTTCTTCGGTCATGTACCGGCGCAACAGGTTCTCGATGTCCGGGTCGGACGCCGCGTCGTGGACGTAGCGGTACCCGAGCAGATATCCGAAGTAGCACAGCGCCTGGTGACCGGCGTTGAGCAGTCGCAATTTCATCAGCTCGTACGGGGTGACGTCCTCGACGACCTGGACTCCCACCTGCTCCAGTGCGGGGCGTCCCATCGAGAAGTCGTCCTCGAGCACCCACTGCGTGAAGGGCTCGGCGACCACCGGCCAGTTGTCGTCGACACCGGTGCGATCAGCGACCTCGGCGGCCAGTCCGGGCGGGGTCGCGGGGGTGATGCGGTCCACCATCGAGTTCGGGAACCGGGTGTTGGTCTCGATCCACGCGGCCAGTTCCGGATCGCGTAGCTGCGCATAGGCAAGAAAGGTCGATCGTGCCATGTGTCCGTTGCCCTGGATGTTGTCGCACGACATGACCGTGAACGACGGGACACCGCGGTCCCGGCGCCGCGCGAGTGCCTCGGTCACCAGTCCGAAGACGGTGCGCGGCCGCGCACTGGCCTCGAGGTCGGCGACGATGTCCGGGTTCGTGGCGTCGAACTCGCCGGTCGACGGTGAGAAGTTGTAGCCGCCCTCGGTCACCGTCAGCGAGACGATGCGTGTCGCCGGGTCGCTGAGCCGCTCGATGACTTTCTCAGGATCGTCTGGAGCGTAGAGGTATTCGACGATCGATCCGATCACCGAGGTCTCGACGGCGCCGTCGGGGTGTTTGAGGGTGAGTGTGAACAGTCCGTCCTGCGGCCCCAGGGCGTCGCGCATCGCGGCGTCGGCCGTACGGACGCCGACCCCGCAGATGCCCCACCCGCTCGCCGACGCGTCGGTGGCGAGGAGATGGTCGAGGTACATCGCCTGGTGTGCACGGTGGAACGCGCCCACACCGAAGTGCACGATCCCGGGGGTGACGCCCGAACGGTCGTAGGTCGGGACGTCCACGCCGGCGAGGCCCGACATCGTCTCGTTGTTCAGGGGTGTGCTCATCGACGAGTTCCTTCCGTCTCGTTCAGGGCGGTATCGGCGGGCCCGGGCAGGTATCTCGAAAGAGACGGGTAGACCACAGCTTTGATGGTGCCGGGTGTGCGATCGGAGTCGAGCGCGTCGGCGAGTTGGTCGAGTCCGAACCGGGCGGTGACCATAGCATCGAGGTCGACGGCGCCGCTCCGGACCAGCGCGAGAGCCGTCGGCCAGGTGTTGGCATAGCGGAACACCCCGGTCAGCACCAGTTCGCGGTTCTGGATGAGCGACACCGGCAGTTCCATCGAGTCGGCGCCCATCCCGACGAGGACGACGCGCCCGCCAGGACGCACCCGGGCCAGTCCATCCCGGACCGCACCCGCGACACCGCTGGCATCGACGAAGGCATCGACGGGTTCGCTCCCGGTTCCGGGCTCGATCACCGTGGTGGCACCGAATTCGATTGCGCGAGAACGTCGCTGCTCATCGGGCTCACTGACGACGATGCGCGCGAGACCGGACGCCCGGGCGACCTGCGCCACCATCAGGCCGATCGGACCCGCGCCGGCGATCAGGACCGAGCCGCCCACCGACACCTCGGCTTTGCGCATCGCGGCGATGCCCACGGAGAGCGGCTCGAACAAGGCGGCGGCCTCGTCGGAGACCTCGGGTGGCACGGGATGCGCGAAATCGGCTCCGATGGTCACGAATTCGGCGAAGGCGCCGTCCACCGGAGGCGTCGCGTAGAACCGCATGTGTGGGCACAGGTGGTAGTCACCGCGTCTGCTCTCCGCTGTGGTCGGGTCGGGACGCTGCGGTTCGATGGACACCCGCTCGCCGACCCGGCCCGGGTCCACCCCTTCCCCGACGGCGACGACGACCCCGGCCGCCTCGTGACCGAGGACGAGCGGTTCGCGGACCACGTACTCGCCGATCCGTCCGTGCCGGAAGTAGTGGGTGTCGGACCCGCAGACCCCCACCGCGCGTACGGCCACCGTGACGTCACCGGGCTCCGGGTGCGGCGACCTGCGACTTTCGGTGGTCACCGAGAGATCGGGATGCAGGACGGCGGCGCGCATGGCGTCAGGAACGTCCGCTATGGGGCGATCGGTTGTTGCGTGGGTCACACCCGGATGCTAGCTTATTGAGCACATTGACCGCCAGTGAGCAGATGCTCACCGTCGTTGGCTCAACGGGCGACGGCGACGACAGGGACGGGGCACGCGACCATGGCACCTCGGAAGTCGACGAGCGACGACGGCGAGCCGTCCGTCTCGACAGTCCGCGCGGCCTCGCGCGGAACTCCCGACTCCGGCCAAGACCTGCGTCTTCTCGTCCGCGCCGCGACGATGTACCACCTCGAGGGGCTCACCCAGGCCGAGATCGCATCACGCCTGGGCGTCTCGCGGCCGACCGCCGGTCGGCTGGTGGCGCGAGCCCGGGCGCAAGGCCTCGTCCGCGTGTCCGTGGCTGCGCCGGCGCACCTCTCGGCCTCGATCCACACCGATCTCGAACGCGCGGTGGAAGAGACCCTGGGTCTCGACGAGGTGCTCATCATCGACGAGGTGGCCGACGGCACCACCACCGGCAACGCCGCGCTCGGCCGCGCCGGGGCCTCGGTGCTCACCCGCCGCATCCAGGCGACCGACACCTTCGGATTCACCTGGGGGCCGGAGCAGGTGGCTGTCGCCGACGCCATGGCCGCATCGGCGTCGTGTCAGCGGGTCGTGCAGATGGACGGCTCGATGACCTCGGTGGAGTACCACACCGGCGTCGACCATGCACTGTCCCGGTTCTCCGAACGTCTTCATGCCCGTCCGCTGCGGCTGGTCGCACCGCTCTATGTCGACCCGGAGACGGTCACCGCCGTGAACCGTGATTCGATTCTGTCGCAGGCGCTCTCGGCGGCACGCGGTGCACAGGTGATGCTCTTCGGCGTCGGGTCGGTGTCGACGTCGACCACATTGTTCGAGGGCTCGTTCATCGATGCCGTCGTCCTCGACGAACTCCTGGAACTCGGCGCGGTCGGAGAGATCGGCGGACGCTTCTACGACGCGCACGGCGTCGCGGTGCCCTCCAGTCTCGTCGATCGGACCGTCTCGGTGTCGCTCGACGCGGTCCGGGCCTGCCCGACATCGATCCTCGTGTCCGGTGGCACACACCGTCGCGAATCCATCCTCGGTGCACTGCGCGGTGGCTACGCCACCATTCTCGTCACCGACCTCGCCACCGCCGAATGGCTTGTGGTGCAAGAGAAAGGCGAACAATGATGTTCTCCCGACACCGAGTGCGATGGGCGCTGGGTGCGATCATCGCGACCGTGACGCTGGTGCTGACCGGCTGCTCCGGCGCCGGTTCACTCACCGGCGGCGGTGGTCGCGAGATCACCGTCGCGATGGTCTCCAACTCGCAGATGCAGGACGCGGTCAAGCTGTCCACGCAGTTCGAGGAGCAGAATCCCGGCGTCACGGTGCGATTCGTGACCCTCTCCGAGAACGAGGCGCGGGCCAAGATCACCGCATCGGTGGCCACCGGCGGCGGTGAGTTCGACGTCGTGATGATCAGCAACTACGAGACCCCGATGTGGGGCGAGTACGGCTGGCTCGTGAATCTGAGCCCGTACATGGATGCGGATCCCGAGTACGACGCCGACGACTTCATCCCGACGCTGAAAACGGCTCTGTCTCACGATGGTTCGATGTACTCGGCGCCCTTCTACGGCGAGTCGTCGTTCCTGATGTACAACAAGAAGCTCTTCGCCGAGGCGGGGGTGTCGTTGCCGGCCCAACCGACGTGGCCACAGGTCGCGGAGGCGGCGGCCAAGCTCGACAACGAGCGCACCGCGGGCATCTGCTTGCGCGGCAAGCCCGGCTGGGGTGAGGTGCTCGCCCCACTCAACACGGTGATCAACGCCTTCGGCGGCCGCTGGTACGACGAGGACTGGAACGCGCAGCTCGACAGTCCGGAGGTCGCCGCGGCGGTGAAGTTCTACGTCGACACCGTCCGGAACCACGGCGAGGCCGGTGCCGCGTCGTCGGGCTTCCAGGAGTGCGGAAACCTGTTGTCGCAGGGCCAGGTCGCGATGTGGTACGACGCGACCTCGGCGGTGTCGGTGCTCGAGAGCCCGGACACCTCGTCGATCGCCGGGGACGTCGGCTACCTGCCGGCGCCCAGTATGGCCAAGGGAGACAACGGCTGGCTCTACACCTGGTCGCTCGGCATCCCCACCAGCAGCGAGCACCAGGACGAGGCGTGGAAGTTCATCCGGTGGATGACCAGCAAGAGCTACATCGAGTACGTCTCGGAGTCCCTGGGGCCCAGTCACGTTCCACCCGGCAGCCGCCTGTCCACGTATGAACTGCCGGCCTACAAGGAACTCGCCGCGCCGTTCGCCGAGCAGACACTGAGCGCGATGCGCGCAGCGAACCAGTTGAAGCCGACCCTCGAGCCGGTGCCCTATACCGGCGTCCAGTTCCTCGCGATCCCGGAGTTCCAAGACCTCGGAACCCGGGTGAGTCAACAGATCTCGGCAGCCATCGCCGGTCAGATCAGTGTCGACGACGCGCTCGCCCAGGCACAGGAGTACGCCCAGGTCGTCGGCAAGTCCTACCAAAGGGAGCAGTGATCATGGCCACCGCAGTCTCCACTCCACCACCCGACACGACCCCGAAGGCACCGCTGACGTCCTCGCGTGATCACGTCACGCGCGCCGAGGGCTGGCGGCGTCGCGGCCCGCTCCTGCCGGCCCTGATCTTCTTGATCGTGGTCACGCAGATCCCGTTCGTGTTCACGCTGTACTACTCCACCCAGTCATGGAACCTGGTACGTCCGGATTCGCGTGCGTTCGTCGGTCTCGACAACTATGTCGCGGTCTTCGGCGACAGTCAGTTCTGGCGGGTGACGGTCAACACGATCCTGCTGATCGTCGGCACGGTGCTCATCTCGGTGCTCCTCGGTCTGATGTTCGCCCTTCTGCTCGACCGGAAGTTTTTGGGCCGGGGCGTGGTTCGGACACTGCTCATCACGCCGTTCCTGGTGACCCCGGTGGCGGCTGCGCTGCTGTGGAAGACGAGCTTGCTCTCGCCGACCAACGGACTCGTCAACTGGGCGCTGAGTCCGTTCGGTATCGAGACCGACTGGCTGTCGGAGTTCCCGCTGATGAGCGTGATGGCCGAATTGGTCTGGCAGTGGACGCCGTTCATGATGCTGCTGATCCTCGCGGGCCTGCAATCGATGCCCCGTGACATCCAGGAAGCGGCACGCGTCGACGGCGCCACGAGCTTCCGGCTCTTCCGGGAACTCACCCTCCCGCATCTGCGCCGGTTCATCGAACTGGGTGCGGTGCTCGGGGCCATCTACCTGGTGAACACCTTCGACGCGGTGTACATGATGACCTCCGGTGGTCCGGGTGTCTCCAGTTCGAATCTGTCGTACTACATCTACCAGCGCGCGTTCCTCGGCTTCGACATCGGCCAGGCCGCGGCGATGGGTGTCGTGACGGTGATCGGCACGATCGTCGTCGCCACGCTCGCCCTGCGACTGATCTTCAAATCATTCTCCGGAACAGAGGAGCCGGCCTGATGACCACCGACATTCGCTCCGACCGCACGCCGGCCGGGGAGGCAGACGCGCAGTCCGGCACCGAGATCCGCCGTCGTCGACAACCGCGCCAGGCAGCCCTCACCGCCGTCACCTGGATCCTCGCGATCGGGTTCTTCTTCCCGGTGCTCTGGATGGTGCTGACGGCGTTCAAGCAGGAGAGCGACGCCGCGACGAACCCGCCGACCTTCTTCTTCGAGCCCACGCTGCAGCAGTTCCGCGACGTCTTCGACGCGGGAATCGCCACACCCCTGTTGAATTCCTTGTTCGCGACGATCGTGTCGACGATCCTGGTGCTGTTGCTCGGCGTGCCGGCTGCGTTCGCGCTGTCGCTGCGCCCGGTACGCAAGACCAAGGATGCGCTGTTCTTCTTCATCAGCACCAAGATGCTGCCGATCGTCGCCGCAATCATCCCGCTCTATGTGATCGTCGGCGAGATCGGGATGCTCGACAACATCTGGACGCTGGTCATCCTCTACACCGCGATGAACCTACCGATCGCGGTGTGGATGATGCGGTCGTTCTTCCTCGAGGTCCCCGGCGAACTCCTCGAGGCCGCCAGCATCGACGGCGCCAGTCTGTGGACCTCTGTGCGTGAAGTCATCCTCCCGCTCATCTCGCCGGGAATCGCAGCGACAGCACTGATCTGCGTGATCTTCTCGTGGAACGAGTTCTTCTTCGCCGTCAACATGACCGCGGTCAACGCGCAGACGATGCCGGTGTTTCTGACCGGTTTCATGTCCGGCCAGGGCCTGTATTGGGCGCAGCTGTCCGCCGCATCCGTGCTCGCCGCGCTGCCGGTCGTCATCTGCGGCTGGATCGCCCAGAACAAGCTCGTCCGTGGACTGTCGTTCGGCGCGATCAAGTGACAGCACAGTTCGGTGCCGCGCCACCGGTCCCAGCGCGGCGCAATCAAGTGATCCATTCCCTCTGACACGCACTCGCACAACACCTTTGTAGAAACCGGAGAACATCATGGCTTCCATCACCTACGACAAGGCCTGCTGCGTCTACCCCGGCGCGGACAAACTCGCCGTCGACTCACTGAACCTGGACATCGACGACGGTGAGTTCGTGGTCCTCGTCGGACCGTCGGGCTCGGGCAAGTCCACCGCCCTGCGCATGCTCGCCGGGCTCGAAGAGATCGACTCGGGTCAGATCCGGATCGGTGGCGACAACATGGTCGGCGTCGCGCCCAAGGACCGCGACATCGCGATGGTCTTCCAGAACTACGCGCTGTACCCCAACAAGACCGTCGGGGAGAACATGGGTTTCGCGTTGAAGATGCGGGGCGTGCCCGCCGACGAGCGCAAGCGCAAGGTCGCCGAGGCCGCGCGGTTGCTCGACCTGACCGACTTCCTCGACCGCAAGCCGGCGAAGCTGTCGGGTGGCCAGCGGCAGCGTGTCGCCATGGGGCGAGCCATCGTTCGCGAACCGCAGGTCTTCTGCATGGACGAACCGCTGTCGAACCTCGACGCCAAACTCCGCGTCCAGACCCGTACCCAGATCGCGGCCCTGCAGCGGCGTCTGGGCACCACGACCGTCTACGTCACCCACGACCAGGTCGAGGCGATGACGATGGGGGATCGTGTCGCTGTCCTCAAGAACGGTGTGCTGCAGCAGTTCTCCACGCCGACGGAACTGTACGACCGCCCGGTCAACGCATTCGTCGCCGGGTTCATCGGCTCGCCGGGGATGAACCTCTTCGTGGCGCCGGTCGTCGACGGTGTGATCACCGTGTCGGGCGCCGCCGTGGACATCGACGCCGAAGCGCAGGCCGCGCTGCGTCGTTCCGGTCTGGAGTCCGTGGTCGTGGGCATCCGTCCGGAACACCTCGCGTTGTCCGACGGTGGCACCGGACTCAACGCCGACGTCGCCCTCCTCGAGGAACTCGGCAGCGAAACCTACATCTACGCCAACCTGGCCGACGACTCGGTCCGCAACCTCGACGGCGATCCGATGGTGATGGTCGCGCGGTCTGCCGACCGGGCCCCGGCCAAGCGCGGTGAGGGTATCCGCCTGCGCCAGTCCGACAGTGCGGTGCACCTCTTCGACCCGTCCACCGGAGACCGCATCAACTGACAAGTAGGTCCCGGCCTGCGTGCTCGAGCGCGCGTCGAAACCACCCCGGTGCACCCGCCGAATAGCTCGGAAGGCACCCTCGGAGACTGTGACCATCTGGGAACTAGTCGTCGTACTCGTCGCCGGCGTCGGGGCGGGCGCGATCAACGCCCTCGTGGGCAGCGGAACCCTCATCACGTTCCCGACGCTGGTCGCGTTCGGCGTCCCGCCGGTCACCGCGACGATGTCCAACGCGATCGGCCTCGTCGCCGGCGGGGTGTCCGGAACGTGGGGATACCGGCGTGAACTCGAGGGCCAGTGGCCGCGCCTCCGGTGGCAGATTCCGGCGTCGTTCACCGGCGCGATCGCCGGCTGCTGGCTTCTGCTCCATCTGCCGGAGACGGTGTTCGAGACCGTGGTCCCGATTCTGCTCGTCGCCGCGCTGATCCTCGTCGTCGCGCAGCCCTACATCCAGAGATGGGTGGGCACTCGCACGTCCCTCGGCGGAGACCTCACGCCATCGCACCTCGGTCCCCTGCGGATCGCGGCGATGACCCTCGGGACATTCGCCGTTGGTGTCTACGGCGGCTACTTCACCGCCGCGCAGGGCATCCTCTTGATGGGCATCCTGGGGGTGGTCGTACCGGACCACCTGCAACGGCTGAACGCGGCCAAGAACCTGCTGTCCCTGGTGGTCAACGTCGTCGCCGCCGTCACGTACACGCTGGTCGCGTTCGACCGGATCGATTGGTGGGCCGCGGCGGCCATCGCCGTCGGCTCGCTCATCGGCGGTTTCCTCGGCGCCAGGTACGGGCGGCGCCTCTCCCCTCGCGCGCTTCGCGGGGTGATCGTCGTCGTCGGGCTCATCGGCCTATCGCGACTGCTCGCGTGATCCCGGGGTGCACGGTCGACGTGAATCGACGCCCAGTCGACGGACCTCGGGTCAGTGCGCGGCGGCGGTGTCCTTCTTGCGCCGCGGGATGACGTGCAGGATCGCCACGATGATGGCACCGACCGCGAGGCCGACGACGGCGGAGAGCACGGTGCCGGCCGTCCAGGACAGCACGGCGCCGAAGCCGCCGTGGACCAGCTCTTCGAACCAGTGCTCGACGTCGTGGAGCCGATCGGCGGGCCAATGGAAGCCGGCCTCGCCGACGTTGACGATCAGGATGTGGCCGCCCACCCAGAGCATGGCCGCGATACCGACGACCGTCAGCGTCGACATGATCTTGGGCATGGCGCGGACCAGACCGCGGCCGCTCTTCTGCACCGTCGGCGACTCGCGCTGCGCCAGTGCCAGCCCGACGTCGTCCATCTTCACGATGACGGCGACGACGCCGTAGACGAGCGCGGTGATCAGGAAGGCGACGACCACGAGGACCGCGAGACGGGTCCAGAACGGTTCGGACTCGACGGAGGACAACGAGATGACCATGATCTCGGCGGACAGGATCAGGTCGGTGCGGATCGCGCCGCTGACCATCGTCTTCTCGAACTCCGGACCGGCTTGACCGGCGGTCTGCTCCTCGGCGTGGTGGCCGCCGCCGACCGCCTCCCAGACCTTCTCGGCGCCCTCGAAGCAGAGGAACAGGCCGCCGGCGATCAGCAGGTAGGGAAGCGCCTGCGGAAGGAACTGGCTGAGGATCATCGCCACCGGCAGGATGATCAGCAACTTGTTGCGGATCGAGCCCCGGGCGATCTTGCGCACGATCGGCAACTCGCGGTCGGGCGTGAAACCGTGGACATAGCGAGGTGTGACCGCGGTGTCGTCGACCACGACTCCCGCCGCCTTGACGCTGGCCTTGCCGGCCGCCGCGCCGATGTCGTCGAGAGATGCGGCGGCCGCCCGGGTGAGGGTCACGATGTCATCGAGCAGGGCGACGAGACCACTGGCCACGTGAACCTCCGGGGTTCGAGGAACTGAGTTCTCGAACAGTATGCCGAAACGGACGCGGACCACACCGTGCAGAGGCGGTCCGCGTCCGTTTCGTCGGATTCGGTTGTCGGGCGCCGGATGACGCCGGGTCGGGTCAGGTACGCGCGGGAACGGCCGGGGTGTCGTCGGCAGCGTCACCGGCCTCGCCGAGTCCGCGGTGCTTCCGTCGGATCGTCAACAGCGTCAGCAGACCGATCGCGCTCGAACCGATGAGGAAGTAGGCGGGGGAGAGCGAGTTGCCCGTGCGGTCGATGAGCCACGTGGCGATGTAGGCGGCGGTCCCGCCGGCCAGGACCGTCGACAGGTTGAAGCCGAGGGCCACACCGGTCAGACGAACCTTCGTGTCGAACAGCGACGGGAACAGCGGCGCGGTGGCGACCTGGATCAGCGGGGTGCACAGTGCGAACACCGCGAAGGCGATGGCGGCCACCGCCAGACCGTGACCGGTCATCAGAGCCATCGCGGGGTAGGCGAGGGTGGCGGCGGTGAGCAGTCCGGCGATGAGGACGGGCCGACTTCCGAAGCGGTCCACCAGGATTCCCGCCAAAGGCATACACGATGCGATGAAGACGATCACGCCGGCGGCGGTCCAGGTGACCGCGGTCTGACTGTATCCACCCTCGCGGACGAGGTGGATGCCGATGTAGGTGAGCACCATGTACCCGGTCGCGTTCTGGGCGATACCCAACCCGAGGACCTGCAGGACCTGGGCGGGTTGGCTGCGCAACAGCTCTCGGAGCGGCGCCTTCGGCAGTTCGCGCCGTTCGGCGGTCTTGGTGAACTCGGGCGAGTCCTCGATGCGGGTTCGCAGCCACAGGCAGAGGACCAGCAGCGGTAGGCCGGCGACGAACGGGATGCGCCAGCCCCAACTGTCCATCTGGGCCTCGGAGGTCAGTGCCGAGGTGGTCGCGACGACGATCGCAGCCAGGGCGAAGCCACTGTTCGAGCCCAGTGCGACGATCGATCCGCCCAGACCGCGACGCTTCGGTCCGACGATCTCGTAGACGTAGGTCAGCGCGCCGCCGAGCTCACCGCCCGCCGAGAAGCCCTGGAGCAACCGGGCGATGACCAGCAGGATCGGCGCGAGGACCCCGACCGCGGCGTAAGTGGGCAGCAGGGCCATGAGCGTGGTGCCCACACCCATCAGGATCACCGACACCAGGAGCGCACGCTTGCGGCCGAAGCGGTCGCCGAGACGTCCGAAGAAGATGCCGCCGATCGGCCGCATCAGATATGCCGACGCGAAGACGGCGAGGCTGGACAACAGCGAGGCGGTCGGGTCATCGCTGGGGAAGAACAGCGGGCTGACCACGACCGCGAGGTACGCGTACACCGTCAGGTCGTAGTACTCGACCACCGTTCCGATGCCGGCCGCGACGACCGCTCGCCGGCTCCGTCGATCCTGGGATGCCATGAGGTCTCTTTCTGGGAGTGGACTCTGGGGGCACTAATATGTACATATTTAGTGAGACGTGGGTTACTGTAGAACGCGTCACGAGCAATCGGCAAGAGCATCCGGAGGAATCACCATGCGTCCCACGCACTCTCCACGTCCCGATCTCGCCGTGCGCTACCGGGCGGCGGGGCATTGGCGCGACCAGACGGTCGATCACTTCCTCGAGCGGGCCGCCGCGCGGTATCCCGACACGGTTGCGGTCATCGACGGCGACCGGCGGCTGACCTTCGCCGATGTGGAACAGCAATCCCTGCGCCTGGCCGCGGCGCTCCACGACCGCGGTGTGCAGCCGGGCGACGTGGTGTCGTTCCAGCTCCCCAACTCGGCCGACGCGGTGGTCGTCTTCCACGCGATCCATCGGGTCCGAGGTGTCGCCAACCCGATCGTGCCGATCTACCGGGAACGCGAGGTCGGGTTCATCCTCGGCCAGGCGGGCACCAAGGTCGCCTTCGTTCCCGGAACACACCGAGGATTCGATCACGTCGCGATGTATGCGAGTCTCCGACAACGACTTCCGGAACTGGACCTGGTCGTCACGACCGATGGCCGGGCAACCGACGACCAGACCGTCGGACTCGCCGATCTGATCGCGTCCGCGACGCCGGAGATGATCGAGGCGGTGCGCGCACTGCCGCCCGCCGATCCCGACGACGTATGCCTGCTGCTGTACACATCGGGGACCACCGCCGATCCGAAGGGCGCGTTGCACAGTCACAACACCCTCGTGTTCGAGAACATGTCGATGATCGACACGTTCGGACTCAACGAGCGCGACGTCGTGTTCAACCCGTCGCCGGTGACGCATGTGACGGGCGTGAACTGCGCCCTCACCCTGCCCTTCCTCCTCGGTGCGCCGGTGGTGCTCCAGGACGCGTGGGACCCGGAGGTCGCACTGACGAGGGTGCTCGAGGAGCGCGCCAGCTTCATGATCTTCGCGACCCCGTTCCTACGTGGCCTTTTGGACGCGGCCGTCGCGCGTGGCGTACGCACACCGTCGGTGCGCTACATCAT
This sequence comes from Gordonia sp. SCSIO 19800, assembly GCF_018132775.1. Taxonomy (NCBI): domain Bacteria; kingdom Bacillati; phylum Actinomycetota; class Actinomycetes; order Mycobacteriales; family Gordoniaceae; genus Gordonia; species Gordonia sp. SCSIO 19800. The sequence goes on from NZ_JAGRQM010000027.1 coordinate 46,334, forward strand.
CTGCGGGGGTGCCGACATCCCGGACTCGCTGGTGACCAGATCCACCGAGGTGCTGGGCACCGTGACGCGGATGTACGGCGCCACCGAGGGGCCGTCGGTGACGTCCGCCAATCGCTCCGACGAACCCCGCCTGCGTACCGGGACCGATGGCCGCGTGCTCGCCCCGACCGAGGTCATCGTGTCCGACGGCGCCGGGGGTATCGCTGCGACCGGCGTCGTCGGTGAGGTGCTGTGGCGCGGGCCCGACACCTTCCTCGGATACCTCGACGCATCGCTCAACGACGAGGCCTTCACCGCCGACGGATTCTTCCGCAGCGGTGATCTCGCCTACTTCGATGCCGACGGTGGAATCCACATCGTCGGCCGGATCAAGGACATCATCAATCGGTCCGGCGAGAAGATCAGCACCCACGACGTGGAGAACGAACTGAGTGAGCATCCCGCGGTCGCCGAGATCGCGGTCGTCGCCGGGCCGGACGCCCGAACCGGGGAGCGGGGGTGCGCCTTCGTGGTCACCCGGGACGCCGTCGACCTCACCCTCGAGGAGGTTCGAGAGTTCCTGTCCGCGAGAGGAATGGCGATGCAGAAGGTCCCGGAGAGCGTGTTCGTCGTCGACTCCCTGCCGAAGACGGCCAGCGGGAAGATCCAGAAGTTCGCCCTCCGCGACTGGACCCGCGACCGCAACACCACACCGCCGCAGATGCAGGCCGTGACCATCTCCGCGGCGCACGAACGGTGAGAAATCCAGCAGGACAGCACGACCGAGCAGGACAGGAACGACGAGAATGACGACGACCGCACCGGGCGCGATCACGCTCGATGACTACGAAGAACAGGCGCGGACCTGGCTCGACGCCGAACTCCCGGCCCGGGCTGCACAGGAGCACGACCCGACCTACGCCATCTTCCACAATCGGACACACGATGAGGAACGTGCGCTGATCGACGCGGCGCGCGCGTGGCAGGCCCGACGCGTGGACGCAGGCTTCGGCGCGATCACCTGGGGCCCGGACTGGGGCGGGCCGGGTCTCACCGCGGGCCACGAACGCGTCTACGTGAACCTCGAACGCGGGTACCAGGCCCCCGACCGGCACGAGAACGTCCTGGTGACAGTCGAACTGGTGGCGCCGACCCTGCACGCACTCGGGACCGACGAGCAGCGGGAGCGGTTCGTCCGCCCCTTCCTGCGCGCGGACGAGCTGTGCTGCCAACTGTTCTCCGAGCCCGGGGCGGGTTCGGACCTGGCCGGCTTGTCGACGAAAGCCGTTCGGAGTGGGGACACCTGGCGGATCAACGGCCAGAAGGTGTGGAGTTCTGGCGCGCAGTTCTCCGAGTGGGGTCTGCTCATCGCCCGGTCCGATCGGTCGGCGCCGAAACACAAGGGCATGACCGCATTCATGGTCCCGATGGACACGCCCGGCGTGGAGGTGCGGCCGATCCGACAGATGTCCGGTGGGTCGACGTTCAACGAGGTCTTCCTCTCCGACGTCGAACTGCCCGACGCCCTGCGGGTCGGTGCCGAGGGCGACGGATGGAAGGTCGCGCTCACCACACTCGGTTTCGAGCGGAACTCGAGCGCCGGGATCGTCAGTGCTGGCGGCAACAGCGTCGACCTCGCCCGCCTCGTCGACCGTCTCGGACTGTCCGACGACCCGCTGGCCCGGCAACGTCTCGGCGATGCCGCGATCTACGAGCGGGCGGCGGCGCTCATGGTGGCGCGCTACGCCGAACGTGAACGGGCGGGTGCCGTGCCGGGCGTCGAGGGCTCCATCGGCAAACTCGTGTGGACGCAGAACCTGAAGCGCGTCGGCGACGCCGCGGCGTCGTTCCTCGGCGACCGGATCGTCGCCGACACCGGCGAGCCCGACACGTTCGCATGGTCGGAGCATCTGCTCGGCGCACCCGGGTACCGCATCGCGGGCGGCTCGGACGAGATCCAACGGAACATCATCGGCGAACGCGGCCTCGGACTGCCGCGCGAACCCCGCTAGGAGTACACATGCCCATCGAACTCACCGTGGAGCAGCGCGATCTGCAAGCCGCCCTCACCGATGCGTGGTCGGAACACGCTCCGGCGCAGGATGTCTGGCCGTCGATTCGGGAACTCGGACTGACCGAGATCCCGTTTCCGGAGGATCTGGGCGGGGCCGGGTACGGGGTGAAGGACGCGTCGGTCGTGATGACCGCCCACGGTCGCTGTCTCGGTTCCTCGCCGTACCTCTCGTCGGTGATCATGGCCGGCCTCACCCTGCTCCATGCCGCCGACGACGAGGGGCGACGGGCACACCTGCCGGCCATCGCGTCCGGGGAGCGGCGCGCCGCGCTCGTCTGCGGCCCCGCCGTGGTCTCCTCGTCGATCGGTGCGGAGGTCACCGATGAGGGAACGCTTGTCCTGAACGGACGGCAGGACGTCGTCCTCGACGCGGCGTCGGCCGACGTGCTCGTGGTCGTCGCGCACACCGCGTCCGGTGTGGAACTCGCCGTCGTCGACGGTGGCGCTGCCGGCATCGGCCGCCACCAGCGTGAAAGCCTGGATCTCACACGAGAGTTCGCGACTGTCGAGTTCACCGGTGTCGAGGCGACCCGGGTGTCGGGGCCGGAACTCGAGGCGCGGCTGCGCCGGGTGCGGTCGCTGCTGATGATCGCCCTGGCTGCCGAGCAGGTGGGTATCGCCCGCCGGTGCCTCGAGATGACGGTGGGGTACGCGAAGACGCGGCAGCAGTTCGGTCGCACGATCGGATCCTTCCAGGCGCTCAAACACCGCCTCGTCGACATGCTCGTGGCCACCGAGCTCGCCGAGGCGACGGTCCTCGACGCCGCGGATGTCGACCGCTTCGACGACGCGGATCTGGCCGAGCGGGCCGCGTCGGCTCGCGTGCTGGCCTCGCGGGCCGCCATGTACGCCGCGGAGGAGGCCATCCAGATCCACGGCGGGATCGGGTTCACGTGGGAGCACCCGCTGCATCACCACTTCCGGCGGGCCAAGACCGACCAGTTGTTGTTCCAGGACGAGGGCGTGCACGTCGACACCGTCGCGCGCGCCATGCTCGGACGGGCCCGCGCGGCGTCGGTGTGAGCGCCGGCGGAGCGGTTCCGGATCGGCGCGTTCGGCCTAGTCGTCGTCGCTGACCTGCGGAGCGCTCGGCGCGCAGCCGCGAAATCCGTCGCTGGTCGAGCCGGCCCCGAGCGGAGCGAGGCGCCCCTCCCCGCGCTGGTTGAGCTGGCACACCTCCGCCGGTTGAGCCGGCAACGAGCCGCTAGGCGAGTCGCCCACCCCCGCTGGTTGAGCCGGCAACGAGCCGCTAGGCGAGTC
>NZ_JAGRQM010000028.1:0-49208 GCF_018132775.1 Gordonia sp. SCSIO 19800
TTTGCGGCGGCGATCACCGGCGGAATGAGGTCGACAGATCTCGTCCATGACACCACGGTCAGCCACGAAGCAGGTCAAACCTCACCCCCGACAATCACCACACCCATTCTCACTGCCACGAAGGGCCTGGCGAGGCAGCTCACCCGGCCCTTCGTGGCTCGCTTCGCTCGCACCTCAGGGAGCAGAGGGAGTGGGCTGGCGAATCAGAACAGAGCCTCCCGATCACGCCGCCGAGGTCACCCGGTAGACGTCGTAGACGCCTTCGACGTTGCGCACCACGTTGAGCACGTGCCCGAGGTGCTTCGGGTCGCCCATCTCGAACGTGAACTTGCTGATGGCCACCCGGTCCCGGCTCGTCGTCACCGACGCGGACAGGATGTTGACGCGTTCGTCGGCGAGCACCTTGGTCACGTCTGACAGCAGCCGGTGCCGGTCGAGCGCCTCCACCTGGATCGCCACCAGGAACACCGATTCCGGCGACGGGGCCCAGGACACGTCGAGAATTCGTTCCTCTTGCTGCCGAAGCGATTCGGCGTTGGTGCAGTCGGTGCGGTGCACGCTGATCCCGCCGCCGCGGGTGACGAAACCGAGGATGTCGTCGCCGGGCACCGGGGTGCAGCACTTGGCGAGTTTGATCACGACGTTGTCGATGCCGTCGACCATGACGCCCGCGTCGCCGCCCTGACTTGCCCGGGTCGGCATCGTCGACGGCGTCGAACGCTCGGCGATCGCCTCTTCGGCGTCCTCGATGCCACCCAGTGAGGCGACCAGCCGGTTGACGACATGCCGTGCGGAGACGTGGTTCTCACCGACCGCGGTGTAGAGCGCGGTGACGTCGGTGTAGCGCAACTCGCGGGCGATCGTCGACATCGATTCCGCGCTGAGGAGCCGCTGGAGCGGGAGCCCGCCGCGGCGGACCTCCTTGGCGATCGCGTCCTTGCCGGCCTCGAGGGCCTCCTCGCGTCGCTCCTTGGCGAACCACTGCCGGATCTTGGCCTTGGCGCGCGGCGAGACCACGAATGTCTGCCAGTCCTTCGACGGACCGGCGGTCGGCGCCTTGGAGGTGAACACCTCCACCACCTCGCCGTTCTCGAGCGTGCGCTCGAGCGCGACCAGCCGGCCGTTGACGCGCGCGCCGATACAGCGGTGCCCGACCTCGGTGTGGACCGCGTAGGCGAAGTCGACCGGGGTCGACCCGGCGGGCAGGGTGATGACATCGCCCTTCGGGGTGAACACGAAAATCTCGCGCACGGCGAGGTCGTAGCGCAGCGACTCCAGGAACTCGCCCGGGTCCGCGGCCTCCCGCTGCCAGTCGAGCAGCTGGCGCATCCAGGCCATGTCGTCGATCTCGGCGGTGTCGGACTTCTTGCCCGACTTGCGGTAGCCGTTCTCCTTGTAGCGCCAGTGCGCGGCGATCCCGAACTCGGCCGTGCGGTGCATCTCGTGCGTGCGGATCTGCACCTCGAGCGGTTTGCCCTCGGGTCCGATCACAGTGGTGTGCAACGACATGTAGACGCCGAACCGCGGCTGGGCGATGTAGTCCTTGAAGCGCCCCGCCATGGGTTGCCACAGCGAGTGCACGACACCGACGGCGGCGTAGCAGTCACGGTCCTCCTCGCAGAGGATGCGCATCCCGACGAGGTCGTGGATGTCGTCGAAGTCGCGGCCCTTGACGATCATCTTCTGATAGATCGACCAGTAGTGCTTGGGCCGCCCTTCGACGGTTGCGTTGATACGCGCACCGGCCAGCGCATTGTTGATGTCGGCTCGCACCCGGGCCAGGTAGGTGTCGCGGGACGGCGCGCGGTCGGCGACGAGCCGGACGATCTCCTCGTAGCGTTTGGGGTGCAGGATCGCGAACGACAGGTCCTCGAGTTCCCATTTGACCGTCGCCATGCCGAGTCGATGAGCAAGTGGCGCAATGACTTCCAGGGTCTCGCGGGCCTTGCGCGCCTGCTTCTCCGGCGGCAGGAAGCGCATCGTGCGCATGTTGTGCAACCGGTCGGCGACCTTGATGACGAGAACGCGCGGATCGCGCGCCATCGCGATGATCATCTTGCGGATGGTCTCGGCCTCCGCGGCGCTGCCGAGGGCGACCTTGTCGAGCTTGGTCACGCCGTCGACGAGGTGCGCGACCTCGGGTCCGAAGTCCTTCTCCAGCGCCTGCAGGGAGTAGCCGGTGTCCTCGACCGTGTCGTGCAGCAGCGCCGCGATGAGGGTCGTGGTGTCCATGCCCAGATCGGCGAGAATCGTGGCGACCGCCAGCGGATGGGTGATGTAGGGATCGCCGGACTTGCGCTTCTGGCCGCTGTGCCGTTCGTCGGCGACGTCGTAGGCGCGCTGCAGCAACGCCACGTCGGCCTTGGGGTAGATCTCGCGGTGCAGCGTGACCAGCGGTTCGAGGACCGGCCGGACCTGGCTGCGGGTTGCGGTCATACGGCGCGCGAGGCGGGCGCGCACCCGGCGTGAGGCCGACGCACCCGGCTGGATGGAGCCGACCGCGGCCGGTGCGTTCGGCCGGTCGGCGGTCTCGGCCGACGTCGCTCCGGCGTCCGGGTTACCCGCGGGGGTCACGCCACGCTGCGCCGTGTCGGATTCATCGGGCATCAGCGGTCCTCCTCACGGTTGTCTGTCGGCATACGGTGACCCGTCCGGCCTGCCGGGCGGGCTCAGCCGATTCTAGTCGCGGCCCGCCCATGACCGGGTCGACGCCGTCAGTCCAGTGCGACCGCATGCACGGGAACGTCCGGTCCGAGGCCACGGGCGATCGTGTCCCGGCCGCCGAGACCCGCGAGTTCCATGATCACCGCGACCCCGACGACGTGCGCACCCGCACGATGGAGCAGTTCGGCCGCGGCGACCGCCGTCCCGCCGGTGGCGAGCACGTCGTCGACGAGCAGGACACGCCGCCCGCTGAGGTCGAGGCCGTCGGCCGGGATCTCAAGCGTTGCCTGCCCGTATTCGAGGCTGTAGTCGATGGCGAGGACCGGCGGCGGCAGCTTGCCGCCCTTGCGGACCGCCAGCACCCCGACCTCGAGCTCACGCGCGACCGCGCCGCCCAGCAGGAACCCGCGCGCGTCGATACCGGCCACGAGGTCGATCGACGAACAACCATGCGTGAGCGCGGTGACGATCGTCGACAGCCCTTCCGGGTCCGCGAGGACCGGTGTCAGATCCTTGAAAGCGATTCCGGGAGCCGGGAAGTCGTCGACGAGGCGAGCGTGTTCGGCGATCGCCGCCTGCGCTCGCGAGACCGCCTCCGCCGTACGGTCGGGCACGACACCACCCATCGCTTCACTCCCCTGCTCAGCCACGGATCGTCCACCGATCCATGTTCCATCCGGTGCCGTCGCGGCCGAGACCGGCCACCACGTTGCCCACCCGATCCTTCCACTGCCGTACCCGCGGCGCCGCGAAGAGGGGCACCGACGGCATCGTCGCCCAGGTCGCGTTCTCGATGGACCGGGCCAGACGGAGTCGGTCGGGCGCCGAGACGGTCGTCGCGAGCTGATCCACTCCCCGACTCACCATCGGCTCCCGGATGCCGGACAGGTTCAGGGGGTCTCCGCCGCGCAACGCGTAGGCGTCCCGGCTCGGGTCGGCAGCACCGGCCGCGGCGAATGACGCGCCCCCGGCGACGATGAGTGCGTCGACATCGCGGCCCAGCGCGTCGGGCCGCAGGTCGGGTGAGGACGCGTCCTCGACGACGATCCCCGCTGCGCGGCACGACGCCGCGATCGCCGCGGTCATCTGCTGCCAGCGCGGAGTCGGCGCGACGTAGCCGATGCGTACCGTCCGCGGTCGCAGCGCGACCTCCGAACCGGCCGCCTCGCCGCCGGCCGGATCCTGTACCGCGCCCTGCACGGTGGCCGCCCGGACGAGTCCGCGCGCTCGTTCGATGTCCGGCCGCTGATAGGCCTGGCCGAATTCGGTGTTCATCTGTGCGGCCAGATTGTCTGCCGGGGAGAGCACCCGGAGATTCCAGACCTGCGCGCCGGCGCCGAAATCGCGCGCGAGGTCGGCTCGCGGGACGCAGGAGGCGAACGCCCGGCGCATCCGGACATCGCCGAACAAGCCGCGGCCCGCCAGGACGAGTTCCTCGACGCCCAGCGCGCGCGCCGGCGAGGACGTCCCGGCGGCCCCCGCCGAACCGGCGATGTCACCGTCGACGAGGCCGGCCGTCACGTCGACGACGTCGAATCGCCCGTCGGGGAGCCGGCGGGTCGCGTCGGTCCCGCGCCCCCAGACGACGACGCGCGAGGTCTCCGGCTTGTCGCCCCACCACTCGTCGTTGGGCACCAGGACGAGTCCGCCCGAGCGCGAGTACCGGTCGATGCGATACGGACCCGACGCCGGATAGTGCGCGTGATCGACCGGTCCGAACGTCAGGTCGAAGCCGGTGTTCCATGCGTCCGCGATGCGTCCGACGGCGGCCCGGTCCATCGCCCGGATCGGGTCGATGACGTCGGAGAGGCCGGCCACGCGGGCCACCACATGCGCCGGCATCATCGCCCCGGCGCCGAAGAGCGAGAGCCAGTTCCGGTACTCCCGTCCGGGCGCGAAGGTGACGGTCGCGCTCTTGTCGCCGGCCGCGCAGTTCACCGAGTCGATGTCGCGATAGCCGGCGGTGGTCGCCGGGGTGAAGCCGGGCAGCCGTCCGCTCATCGCCGCCCAGGCGAGCACGAGATCGTCGCAGTCGAGGGCCACCCCGTCGGAGAAGGTCGCCTCGGGGTTGAAGTCATACCGCAGGGTCGGCACGCGGCCGGGCACCTGGGTGACCGTGCCGACGTCGCGATCCGGGATGACCTGGCCGGCCGGGCCCAGCAGACTGAAGCCGGGCAGCAGCCGGGTGGTCGCCATGAGGACGCCATCGGCGTTGCCGCTCACCGTGTTCGCGTTGTAGGTCGTGATCCGCGCGTCGACCACGTAGTCGATCGTCGGCGGCCCGTCGTCGCCGCAGGCCGTCACCAGCCCGGCGACCGTGACGAGCCCGACGAGGAGGCTCAGGACCCTGACGAACTCCCGGCGTCCAACGCTCACGTCGCAGAGACTAGCGGTTGCGGCGGCGTTTGCCGGTCGGGACCGCGCGGTCCGCGTCGTCGGTGTCGACTGCTGCCCCGGCGGATGCCCCTCGGCGCGTCCGGACCGGCCGCGGCTCGTCGGACGGGAGCCCGGCGCGACGTCGGAGGACCTTCTCGGTGTGCCGGCCGATGTCGGGGCGACGTTCCTTCAGTGTCGCCAGGAGCGGCGCGGCAAGGAAGACCGACGAGAACGTACCGACGAGGACACCGACGAGCTGGATCAGCCCGAGATCCTTGAGCGTTCCGACGCCGAGCAGCCAGACCGCGATGACCATCAGCGCGATGATCGGCAGCACCGAGATGACGGTGGTGTTGATCGATCGCATGAGGGTCTGGTTCACACCCAGGTTGGCCTGTTCGGCGTAGGTGCGCCGGGTGGTCTGGAGCACCGAGCGGGTGTTCTCGGAGATCTTGTCGAACACGACCACCGTGTCGTAGATCGAGAAGCCGAGGATGGTGAGCAGGCCGATGACGGTCGCCGGGGTGACCTCCCACCCGACGAGCGAGTAGATACCGGCGGTCACGATCAGGTCGAAGAACAGCGACCCCATCGCCGCGATGGACATCTCCCGGTCGAATCGCACCGCGATGTAGACGAAGACGATGACCAGGAACACGGCCAGCGCGATCAGCATGCGCTCGGTGATCTCGCTGCCCCACGTCGAGCTCACATCCGAGATGCTCACCTCGGCGGGCGCGAGTTCGGGACCGAATTCGTCGGCGAGCGCGCGCGTCACCGACTCCGCCTGGGCGAGATCGAGTGTCTCGGTGCGCACCTGGACCGTCTGGCTGCCACCGGCTCCCGCGGTCTGTACCGATTCGGGCGCCTCGCCGAGGGTCGCGGTGACAACTTCTTCGACGGACTCCGCGGTGATCTCCGAGGAGACGACCGGCACCGACATCTGGGTGCCGCCCTCGAAGTCGATACCGAGGGTGAACCCGCGGATTCCGATCGAGGCCAGGCAGATCAGCAGGATCGCCGCGGTGACGCCGTACCACATGCGGCGGCGCCCGACGATCTCGAAGGCACCGGTACCGGTGTAGAGCCGGGACAGGAACGAGCGGTTGCGATCGGCGACGAAGTCGGCGTCCGCGCCGGGCTGCGCCTTGTCGGCGTCGAGGACGGCCGAGTCGCCGGTTGCCTTGTTGTCCGGCCCGGTCATCGCACGGTCCCCTTCTCCCGAGTGGCGTCAGTGGTGTGGTCGGCGTCCGTCGACGATGCAGACGTGCCGGCGGTGGCCGCACCCGCTTGCCGGTGCGCGGCGACGCGACGCTGGCGGGCGACCTCGCTGATCGCCCCGAGTCCGTTGACGCTCGGCTTCGACAGGAATGTCGAACGGCTCGCGTAGACGACCAGCGGGTGGGTGACCAGGAACACGACCATGACGTCGAGGATCGTGGTGAGACCCAGTGTGAACGCGAAGCCGCGGACCTCGCCGATCGCCAGGATGTAGATGACCGCGGCGGCGATGAAGCTCACCGCATTGCCGGACCAGATGGTGCGGCGCGCGCTCGCCCAACCGCGGGGCACCGCGGACCGGAAGCTGCGCCCCTCGCGCATCTCGTCCTTGATTCGTTCGAAGTAGACGACGAACGAGTCGGCGGTCATACCGATACCGATGATCAGACCCGCGATGCCGGCGAGGTCGAGGGTGAACCCGATCCAGCGACCGAGCAGCACGATGATGCCGTACACCATGGCCCCGGCGAGGACGAGCGACAGCACCGTCAGGATGCCGAGCATGCGGTAGTAGGCCAGGGCGTAGATGAACACCGCGACCAGGCCCACCAGTCCGGCGATCAGGCCGGCCTGCAGCGACGCGAGACCCAGTGTCGCCGAGATCGTCTCGGCGTCGGAGGCGGTGAACGACAACGGCAGCGAGCCGTACTTCAGCACGTTGGCGAGTTCGTTCGACGACGACTCGGTGAACGGACTGGCGCTACCGCCGCTGATCCGGGTCTGACCGCCCGGGATGGGCTCGTTGATCGCCGGCGCCGAGACGACGCGCGAGTCGAGCGTGAAGGCGGTCTGGGTCCGGTTGGGGGCCTGCTCGGCGGTGTACCTGGGCCAGAAGCTGGCGGCCTCACCCTCGAATTCGAGGGTCACCACCCATTCGCCGGTCTGCGGATCGGTACCGGCGTTCGCGTTCTTGATGTCGCGACCGTCGATGATCTCCGGGCCGAGGAGGTAGACCTCCGAGCCGTCCGTCGAGCAGGCCACGAGGTACTGGTCGGGGCGGTCGTTGCCCAGCAGCGGGTCGTTGGCCGTCGGCGAGCAGTCCATCTTCGCCATCTGCTGCTGGAGAGCCTCGAGCTGCTGCGGGGTCGCGTTCCCCGGCGCCTGACGGAGCTTGCGCTGCTCGTCGATGGCGGCTGCCGCGGCCTCGGTGGGCAGGGCGTCGGCCTGATCGTCGGCACTCTCGGGCTTCGGCGGTTGCGGAGTCGCCATGGCCGGCTGCCCGACGACCGGTCGGACGTACAGGCGCGCCGTCTGGCCGAGTGACTTGGCCTGCGCGCCGTCCTGGCCGGGGACCGTGATGATCAGGTTGTCACCGCTGACGACGACCTCGGAACCGGAGACGCCGAGCCCGTTCACGCGCTGCTCGATGATCTGCTTGGCCTGATCGAGCTGCTCTCGGGTCGCCGCCTGACCGTCCTCGGTCCGCGCGGTCAGCGTGACGCGCGTACCGCCCTGGAGGTCGATACCGAGCTTCGGTTCGATGGTCTGGGGTCCGGTGAAGAATATCAGTCCGTAGACGACCGCGAGCAGGCCGATGAAGGCCACGAGCGGACGCCACGGCGGGATCTCTCGAGCCGGTCGCGACCGCTTCCCTGCAGTCCGGCCCTTCCCCGAAGTCCGAGAGGGAGTTGTCACAGCTGTTCAGGTCTCCTTGAGAGCGTCAACCGGCCGACGAGCAGCCCGACCGGCATGACCCATCGTCCACTCCTGGCCGGGACACGCCGGAAGCGCGTCGGAGGCGGTGCAGACGGACGGGCGCGCCGCGTCGTGGTCCGACGCGGCGCGGATGCGGCTTACTTGTCGTTGTCGCGCGCGTTGTCGGTGGCGGGCTTGTCCAGGCTGACCGAGTCGGCGTCGCCGTAGTCGTCGGACTCGATCTCCGGGGCGACGTGGCCGGCGTAGGTGGCCGCGGCCTCATCCGTCGGGACGACGCGCATGACGGCCAGCCGGTTCCAGCGGGTGACCACGCCGGTGGCGATCTCGACATCGACGACTTCGGGCGAGCTCGCGTCGATCACGGTGCCGAAGAGACCGGAGGTCAGCTGGACGCGGGTACCGGTGGACACCGAGTTCTGCATCTCCTGCATCTCGGCCACACGCTTCTTCTGCTTCCGCATCGACAGGAACATGAAGCCGGCCAGCAGGGCGAGCAGAAGCGGGAAGAGCAGAGCGTCCATGAGTGCGAGTCAGTCCTTTGGGTATCAGTGGGTACGGCGTGAGCGAGCGGCCTGTCCGGACGAATCCGGGCAGCATCAGCTCAGCTGTGCTCCACACAGTGTGCCACGTCTTGCGCGGAGCTCATCCCCGCAGGTGGTGCCGGTGTCCTCGACGGTCGTCGAAGATCCGGCTAGAGGTCGTCGAACAGCGTGTCGGCCGCCACGTCACGGGGACGCACCCCGAAGGTGGCGTTCATCGCACCGGCGGGCGGGGTGAGTCCGAGGTGATGCCAGGCGGCGGCGGTGGCCACCCGCCCGCGCGGCGTCCGCGCGATCATGCCCGCGCGCACAAGGAACGGCTCGCAGACCTCCTCCACGGTCGCCGGTTCCTCGCCGACGGCCACGGCCAGCGTGGACACCCCGACCGGCCCCCCGCCGAAGGCGCGGATCAGGGCGTCGAGGACCGCCCGGTCCAGACGGTCGAAGCCGAGTTCGTCGACGTCGTAGACCGCGAGCGCCGCGCGGGCGACGTCCACGGTGATCGACCCGTCTCCCCTCACCTCGGCGTAGTCGCGGACCCGGCGGAGCAGCCGGTTCGCGATGCGGGGCGTGCCCCGCGACCGGCGCGCGATCTCGCCCGAGGCGTCGCCGCGGAGTTCCATGCCCAGGATCCCGGCCGAGCGGTGCAGCACCCGGACGAGTTCGTCGGGCTCGTAGAACTCCATGTGCGCGGTGAACCCGAACCGGTCGCGCAGCGGGCCCGTCAGCGACCCCGACCGTGTTGTCGCCCCGACCAGCGTGAAGGGTGCGACGTCGAGCGGGATCGAGGTCGCTCCCGGGCCCTTGCCGACCACGACGTCGACGCGGAAGTCCTCCATCGCGAGGTACAGCATCTCCTCGGCCGGGCGCGCGATGCGATGGATCTCGTCGATGAACAGCACGTCGCCCTCGACGAGGTTCGACAGCATGGCCGCGAGGTCGCCGGCCCGCTCGAGTGCCGGACCGGAGGTCACCCGGATGGCGGCGCCCATCTCCGAGGCGATGATCATGGCCAGCGACGTCTTGCCGAGCCCGGGCGGTCCCGACAGCAGGATGTGGTCGGGGGTGCCACCGCGGCCCTTGGCCCCGTGCAGGACCAGTTCGAGCTGTTCGCAGACCCGCGGCTGGCCGATGAAATCAGCGAGTGACCGGGGACGGAGACCGGCGTCGAGGTCGCCGTCGGAGCGCACCGGCATCGCGCTCACGTCCCGATCGTCGACGTCGTCCGGATCGCCGCCCATCTACGACGCCTTGCCGAGCAGTGACAGCGAGTGACGCAGCGCGGTGGACGCATCGGCGTCGGGATTCTCGGCGAGTACCGTCGTGACCGCCTTCTCCGCGGGGCCCGCGGTGAACCCGAGCCCGACGAGCGCCTCGGCGACCTGCTCGCGAATACCGCCGACGACGGTCACACCGGTCGACGCCTCTCCCGTGGGCCGGTCCACCTTGTCCCGCAGTTCGACGCACAGCCGTTCGGCCACGCGTTTGCCGATGCCGGGTACCGAGGTCAGTGACTTGGTGTCGGATTCGGCGAGCGCGCGTCGCAACGCATCCGGCTCGAGGACTGCGAGGGTCGCCATCGCGAGTCTCGGGCCGACGCCGGTGACCGTCTGCAGCAGCGCGAACAGCGCACGGGCGTCGGGTTCGGTGAAGCCGTAGAGCGTCATCGAGTCCTCGCGGACGATCATCGAGGTCAGCAGCGTCGCCTCGTCACCGCGGCGCAGCCGGGACAGCGTCGCGGGCGTCGCCAGCACGCGGTATCCCACTCCCCCGCAGTCGATCACGGCGTGGTCGAGCGCGATCTCGAGCACCGGTCCGCGGACTGACGCGATCATGCGCGACTCCCCTCTCGTGCCTGGGCCACCCGCGCGCGGTGCCGGGCCGCGGCGGCGTCGGCCTGCTTCTGTGCGGCTGCCATCCGCTCCATCATGGGTCCGCGCCAGCAGTGACAGATCGCGAGCGCGAGCGCATCCGCGGCGTCGGCGGGACGCGGCTTGGTCTGCATGCCGAGAATCCGGGTGACCATCGCGGTGACCTGAGACTTGTCGGCCCGTCCGCTGCCGGTCACCGCCGCCTTCACCTCCGACGGGGTGTGAAAGCGCACCGGTACGTCGCGCTGGGACGCCGCGAGCGCGATGACGCCGCCGGCCTGCGCGGTCCCCATGGCCGTGGACACCTGGTTCTGCGCGAAGACCCGCTCGATGGCCACCACGTCGGGCTGGTGAACATCGAGCCAGTGACACGCGGAGGTGTAGATCGCGAGCAACCGCTCGGCGAGTTCCATGTCACTGGGGGTGCGCACGACGTCCACGTCGAGGGCGGTCACCGTCCGCCCCCGACCCGACTCGACCAGCGCGATACCGCACCGGGTCAGACCCGGATCGACGCCCATGACGCGCACTCGTACCCTCCCAGGCATGGTGATCTGCGAACAGTTGTTCGAGATCTTATCGGGGAGGACGGACAAGTCCGGTGATCAACACACCGGAGAGGCGGCGGCTGTCAGTCGTTCTCGAGTTCGGCGAGGACCTCGTCGCTGATGTCGACGTTGCTGTAGACGTTCTGGACGTCGTCGGAGTCCTCGAGGGCGTCGATCAGCTTGAACACCTTGCGTGCGCCGTCGGCGTCCACCGCGACCTCGACCGACGCGCGGAAGCTGGCCTCGGCGGAGTCGTAGTCGATCCCGGCCTCCTGCAGCGCGCTGCGGACGGCGATGAGATCGCTTGGCTCGCTGACGATCTCGAAGGACTCGCCGAGATCGGTGACCTCTTCGGCGCCCGCGTCGAGCACGGCCATCAGGACGTCGTCCTCGGTCTGTCCGTTCTTCTCCAGCGTCACCACGCCCTTGCGGGTGAACAGGTAGGAGACCGAACCCGGGTCGGCCATGTTGCCGCCGTTGCGCGTCATCGCGGTCCGGACCTCGCCGGCCGCACGGTTGCGGTTGTCGGTGAGGCATTCGATGAGCACGGCGACGCCGTTGGGCCCGTAGCCCTCGTACATGATGGTCTGCCAGTCCGCGCCGCCGGCCTCTTCACCACCGCCGCGCTTGCGTGCGCGTTCGATGTTGTCGTTGGGGACCGAGGACTTCTTCGCCTTCTGGATCGCGTCGAACAGTGTGGGGTTACCCGCCGGGTCACCGCCGCCGGTCCGCGCCGCCACCTCGATGTTCTTGATGAGCTTGGCGAACATCTTGCCGCGCTTGGCGTCGATGGCCGCCTTCTTGTGCTTGGTGGTGGCCCATTTGGAGTGGCCGCTCATGTCCGTCGATTCCTTTCCCGGCGCCGGCACGTGCGGCGGGCCGTGGCCCGCATCCGGCGCACTTCTACCTGTATCCGGTCGCCCTGTTGGTGGTGCGCCCTGTTGGGTTGTTCCCGGCGTGCCGGGCTCGTGGTCTACCGCTGGTTCGGCACGATCTTACCGACGCACCATCTCCACGAAGTATTCATGTACGCGCCGGTCGCCGGTCACCTCCGGGTGGAACGACGTCGCGAGCACGTTCCCCTGACGCACCGCGACGATCCGCCCGGCCGCCGGGCCGCCGGGAACACGCGCCAGGACCTCGACCTCCGGGGCGACGGACTCGACCCACGGCGCCCGGATGAACACCGCGCGCATCGGCGCGGCGCCCTCGGCGTCGGTGATCCCGGTGAACTCCAGGTCGGTCTCGAAACTCTCCACCTGACGCCCGAATGCGTTGCGCCGCACCGTGACATCGAGGGCGTCCAGATGCCGTGCGTCGGGCCGGGTGTCGAGGATCGTGGAGGCGAGCATGATCATGCCCGCGCACGACCCGTACGCCGGGAGGCCGTCGGACAGCTTGTCCACCAGCGGGTCGAACAGGTCGAAGATGCCGAGCAGTTTGCTCATCGTCGTCGATTCACCGCCGGGGATGACGATTCCGTCGACCTCGTCGAGTTCGGCCGGGCGTCGCACCGCCACGGCGTCGGCGCCGGCCGCCTCGAGCGCGAAGACGTGCTCGCGCACATCGCCCTGCAGTGCCAGAACCCCGATCCGCGGCCGGTTCCCTTCGCTCACCGATCGGTCCGGGCGTGCTGGTCGTCGGGCATCACGCGGCCGGTGCGCGCCAGCCCCTCCTGGGTGACCGCCGCGACCAGGCGGCCCTGTCGATCGAAGATCCGTCCCTGGGTCAGGGCGCGACCACCGCCCGCCGACGGCGACGTCTGGTCGTAGAGGAGCCAGTCGTCCGCGCGGAACGGCCGCATGAACCACATCGCATGGTCGAGCGAGGCGACCTGCGGATTGGATTCGGGGTGGGGCACACGCGAGGACCCGAGCAGGGTCATGTCGCTCATGTAGGCCAGCGTGCCGACGTGGAAGACGGTGTCGTCGGGCAGCCGATGGCGGTAGCGGAACCAGACTCGTTGTTGCGCAGCGAAATACGACGATGTGACCATCATCTCCGGGGGCACGATGCGCAGATCGAAGTTGCGCCACTCCTTGAACACCGCGCGCTCTTCCTCGGCCAGCTCGTCGAGGCGGTCGGTGAGCTCGTCCGGTTGCGGGGCCGGCGGCATCCGGTCCTGGTGCTCGTAGCCCTGGTCGGTGCGCACGTGGAACGACGCCGACATGGTGAAGATGGCCTCGCCGTTCTGGATGCCGGTCACCCGCCGGGTGACGAACGACCGTCCGTCGCGTATGCGGTCGACGAGGAACACCGCCGGACGATCCGGGTCACCGGGACGCAGGAAGTAACCGTGGAGGGAATGGACGTCGAACTCGTCGGACACCGTGCGGGTCGCCGACATCAGGGCCTGACCGGCGACCTGGCCGCCGAAGGTGCGCTGCAGGTGACTCGGGAACGCACCGCCGCGGTAGATGTCGGTCTCGATCTGTTCGACCTGGAGTATGTCCTCGATGGCTGCCACGCAGACCAGTATCGCGCACGGCGCCGGTGGGCACTCCCCTGCCCGCCGAAGCGCGGCCGGCGATCAGAGTTCGTCGAGGGTCATGATCCCGTCCTGGATGGCCCGGGCGACCAGCGATGCCTTCGTCGGGGCGGGACGGCCGATCTCGGCGTACTTGGCCCGGATCCGGGTGAGGTGGGTGTTGACCGTACCGAGCGAAATGTAGAGCTCCTGGGCCACAGCGGGTTTGGAGTCGACGAGCATCCAGGTGCGCAGGACCTCGACCTCGCGCGAGGTGAGATTCGGCTTGGCCCGGTCGGCCGTGGCCTCCGCGACCTCGGGGACCTCGGTGAGCGCGGGAACGGCGACCGCACGGTGCAGGTGGGGGTGTCCCGGACGATGGCCCAGGCCGAGCGGCTGACCCGCACGCGGCGTCTGGATCTGGTGGCCGGGCAACGGCATCCGGCGAGCCGCCAGACGCGCCAGGGCTTCCTTCCGGCGGGCGATGGCCTCCGCGTCACGACGAGCGCTGACCGAGCGCAGGTGCTGGGGGGCCTGATGGGCGATCGCAGTCATGTGTGCTTCCTCTTCACTCATTCAACCGGTGGTCTTCCGGGTTCTCCCGGCGATGAGATGAAGATTATGGGCTGCGGCCCGGGTGGTCGATGGGGAGAACTCCCCTACCCGTGGGGAGAACTACCCACGGTGAAACCGCAGGTCAGCGACGTGCAGACGCGGCGGCTGACTCAGTCGGCCGCGTTTCGGGCCGCCTCGGCGTCGATGAGGGGGAGATCTTCTCGCGTGACGATGCGTGACGACACCGCGTACTCCACCAGTTTGGTCCGGCGGTTGCTCGCGAGTTTTCCGCCCCCACCGCGCATTCCGCTCACCCCGAGTTGATCGAGTTTGTCGCAGACGTTGTCGAGTTTGCGATTGAACTTGGTCAGCGGCCAGCCCAGCCGGCGCGCCGCCTGCGCCGACGACGGGATGGCACTCGAGCCGGTCCCCTCACGCCGCAGGATCTCCTCGGCCAGCACGATGATGAGCAGTTTCTGGCTCTCGGTAAGCGTCGGCACGCCCTGCGTCGTGTGCCCGCCGCTGTATTCCGGCCGCGTCACCGACTTCACCTGCGGTGCGCGGGCGAACAGACTCAGCTCGTAGGTCGTCGGGCCGGCGGTGAACACGATGGTCGTCTCACCGAAGACGAGCGGCATCCGCGCACCGGGGCCCAGGGTCGCCGAGAACCCGACGTCGCCCGCCGAGACGCTCGCCGACAGGTGCGTGCCGAGATTGGTGAGCCACCAGAGCCCGTTCTCGTTGTGTATCACCAGGAATCGGCGATGAAGATAGGGGTTGTCGTCGATGGACAGATCCGCTTCGCGGCCGATGAAGAACCGTCGGTCGGCGTCGAGCGCGATGCGCTCGCCGCAGTATTCGACGTAGGTCGCCCCGGCGTCCAGCGCGGCGTCGCCGGACTCTGCGGGTGGTGTCTCGGCCCGGTCCTGACCCGTGGTCATCAGTCCTCCGATCAGCTCGGGTCGGGGGCCGGAGCAGCTCCGGCGGCCTCTCCCTGCGCCGAGTCGTCGAGCGCGGGCATCGTGAGGGTCGGCACCGATTCGTGGACACTCACGACGATGACGGTGACGTTGTCGTGCGCGCCGAGCGCCAGGGCGGCGTCGACGAGCCGTTCGGCCGCCTGCCGGGAGTCCTCCGCATTGCGCAGGATGTCACCGATCTCCTCGTCGGGCAGCTCCCCGGTGAGACCGTCGGTACACAGCAGCAGCACATCCCCCGGGAATGCCGGCGTACTCGAGTAGTCGGCGACCGGGTCGACCATGCCCGCGCCGAGGGCGCGCGTGATCACGTTGCGGCGCGGGTCGGTTCGGGCCTGCTCGGGGGTGAGGAATCCGGCGTCGATGAATTCCTGGACCTGCGAGTGGTCGGTGGTGAGCTGGTTGAGCGAGCCGTTCTGGAAGCGATAGGTCCGCGAGTCGCCGATGTTCAGCACCAGCCAGTGCGGGCTCTGCTCGTGGGTGACGAGCACGATGCCGGTGGCGGTGGTACCCGCGCGTCGCTCGGTCTCGGTATCGATCTCGCCGATGCGCCGCTGGGCGGCGAGCAACAGATCGTCGAGTTGCAGTTGGGTCGCCTTGAGTTCACCCGCGCTGGTGGCCTCCGACAAGGTGAGCAGTGCGGCCTCGCTGGCCAGCTCGCCGCTGTCGTGCCCGCCCATGCCGTCGGCGAGCAGGTACATCCCCGGCAGCGCGAGTGCCGCGTCCTCGTTCGTCTCCCGGACTCGCCCCACATTGCACGCGGCGGACCACTCGAGCCGCAATTCACCCACGATGTGTGTGCCCGAGACCGAAGCGTCTCGAACGATGGTCGCCGCATCCATGATCAGCAGATACTACCGCCGCGAAGCCCCTGACCCGCCACGCATGTCGACTGTTCGGTCTCCGGCGTGTTGAGACGGGGCGCCGCGGCGGCCGGCGGTCGGTCTGACCACCTACGATTCGGACGAAGCGGTCACCAGCCGCGCTCGGCGAGGCGGTGCGGCTGCGGGATGTCGTCGACGTTGATGCCGACCATCGCCTCGCCCAGGCCGCGCGAGACCTTCGCCAGCACGTCGGGATCGTCGTGGAACGTGGTCGCCTGCACGATCGCCGCGGCCCGCTGTGCCGGGTTGCCCGACTTGAAGATCCCCGATCCGACGAACACGCCCTCGGCGCCGAGCTGCATCATCATCGCCGCATCGGCCGGGGTGGCGATCCCGCCCGCGGTGAACAGGGTGACCGGCAGCTTGCCGGCCTCGGCCACCTCGACCACGAGCTCGTAGGGAGCCTGCAATTCCTTTGCGGCCACGTACAGTTCGTCCTTCGGCAACGAGGTCAGACGCCGGATCTCGTCGCGGATCTTGCGCATGTGGGTCGTCGCGTTCGACACGTCGCCGGTGCCGGCCTCGCCCTTCGAGCGGATCATGGCCGCGCCCTCGGTGATCCGGCGCAAGGCCTCACCGAGATTGGTCGCACCGCACACGAACGGCACGGTGAAGGCCCACTTGTCGATGTGGTTGCTGTAGTCGGCCGGGGTCAGGACCTCGGATTCGTCGACGTAGTCCACCCCGAGGCTCTGCAGGATCTGCGCCTCGACAAAATGTCCGATGCGGGCCTTGGCCATCACCGGGATCGAGACGGCGGCGATGATGCCGTCGATCATGTCGGGATCGCTCATCCGCGACACCCCACCCTGGGCACGGATGTCGGCGGGCACCCGCTCCAGAGCCATGACGGCCACCGCGCCGGCATCCTCGGCGATCTTCGCCTGCTCGGGGGTCACGACGTCCATGATCACGCCGCCCTTGAGCATCTCCGCCATGCCGCGCTTGACCCGGGCCGTGCCCTGGCCGACCTCGGGAACGGTCGCGCCGTTGTGACTCACTGAAGATCTCCTCGTGTCGCAGTCCCGACCTGCCGCGTTCGCGGCGGCGGTATGCCCACCAGTCTAGGTGAGGGGCCGAGGGCCCCCGACGAGGGATCAGTCCGCCTGGCCTGGGGTGACGCGCTCGATGATCTCGAAGTACTCCGGGGGTGCCGCGTGGCCGCCGAGCCGCAGCCATCGAACGGGCCGTCGTTGCGCGAGGGCCCTGGTGTCACGCACGGCGTCGTTGTAGAACCGACGCGCCATCATCACCCGCGTCTCGGCGTCGGCGAGTTCGACGACGAGGGCCGCGGACCGACGATTCGGGTCGGTGCGCGCCAGTGCGGCCGACAGCGCGTTCTCGGCGTCCTCACGTGCCGACGGCGCGGCCCGCTCGGCGCGATCGGCCAGCGTGGCGAGCTCTCGCGCCTGGGCGGCGACGCCGTCGTCGACGGACGTGCGGGAGTTCGCGGCGCCGTCGCCGGCGATCATCTCCGCTGACACCGCACGCACGACCACCGCGCGCCGGTCGAGGTTCGATTCGAGCGCCTGGCGGGCGAGATCGACGCGGACGTTGAGCCGGTCGAGGCGGTTGGCCGTGTGGTAGGCCCATCCCGCCACGAGCAGCACGGCCACCACGCCGAGGACGATCCAGGTGGCCATCAGTCCGACACCACGACCGGACCGGCTCCCACGGTGACGGTGTCGTAGACCCGGAGGATCTGGTCGGCCACCCGCGACCAGTCGTACTTGTCGGCCCGAATACGTCCGGCGGCGACGAGGTCGCCGCGCGCCTCCGGGTCGGCGAGGAGTTCGACGAGGCCGGCGGCGAGTTGATCGGGGGAACCCGTCTCGACGAGTCGCCCGGCCCGGCCGTCGTCGAGCACCCGCCGGAAGGCGTTCAGGGAGCTGGCGATCACCGCCGCCCCGGCCGCCATCGCCTCGACCAGGACGATGCCGAAGCTCTCGCCGCCGAGGTTGGGCGCGCAGTAGACGTCGGCGGAGGCCAGCGCCCGCGCCTTGGTCGCGTCGTCGACCTGCCCCAGGAACACCAGGTGTTCGGCGAGTGGACCCGCCCGCCGCCGCAGCGCCGCCTGGTTGCCGCCGCCGACGACCAGGACCCGCACGTACGGGAACCTCTCCACGACCGCGGGCAGCGCACGCATGAGCACATCGATGCCCTTGCGCGGTTCGTCGAAACGGCCGAGGAACAGAATCGTTCCACCCGGGTGCGGATACCCCTCGAGAGGCTCGGCGTCGGCGAAGGACGCGACGTTGATGCCGTTCGGGATCTCGACGGCATCGGAGCCGAGTGACTCCATCTGCCAGCGACGCGCGAGCTCGGAGACGGCGATCTTGCCCGCGATCCGTTCGTGATACGGCCGTAGGATTCCCTGGAACACGCTCAGCCACAACGATTTCGAGGTGGCGGTGTGGAAGGTGGTGACGATGGGCCCGGAGGCCACCATCAACGACAGCATCGAGATGCTCGGCGAATTCGGTTCGTGGACGTGCAGGACGTCGAATCCGTTCTCGGCGACCCAGCGACGCAAGCGCAGGTAGCCCTTGGGACTGAAATTCACCCGGGAGACCGAGCCGTTGTACGGGATCGCCAGCGCGGGCCCCGCCCGGACGACGTAGTCCGGCAGTTCGGTGTCGCGGCCGGCCGGGGCGAGCACGCTGACCTCGTGGCCCCGGTCGAGGAAGACGACGGCGAGTTCGGTGACGTGGGCCTGTACACCCCCGGGCACGTCGAACGAGTAAGGGCAGATCATTCCGATTCGCATGGCACTCCCCTGGTCGTCGTCATGTCGGCGTCCCGTCCTGCTCGACGCGACCGCGCTGACGGTCGGTCCAGTCGCTCTCCCAGAGCGGCTGCAGCATGTGCCAGTCCGCCGGATGCGCGGCGATGTTGACCGCGAAGGCGTCGGCGAGGGCCTGGGTGGCCGTTTCGATCCCGCCGGAGACGTCGATCTGCTCCCCGCAGCACATCATCGAACGCGGCGCCTCCTCGAACCAATGATGGACGGGCATCAGCGCGGCACCGGTCTCCATCGCCAGCCGTGCGGACCCCGCCGGCATGCGGGTTCGTTCGCCGAAGAAGGTCACCGGAACCCCGTGCCGGGCGATGTCGCGTTCGCCGAGCAGGCACACGATGCCGCCGGCGCGGAGCCGGTCGGCCAGCTGCCCGAACGGGGGTTGCTCGCCGCCGCTCAACGGGAAGATCTCGAAGCCCAGTGATTCCCGGTAGGCGACGAACCGGTTGAACAGTGACTCCGGCTTCAGGCGTTCGGCGACCGTCGCGAACCTGCCGTAGTGGTGGACGAGCCAGACACCGGCCATGTCCCAGTTGCCGGTGTGCGGCAGAGCCAGGATGACTCCCCTACCCCGGGCCAGCGCGGCGTCCAGGCGGGCCCGGTCCTCGTCGGGGAGCGCAACGGTGGACGTGACGGTCGCACGATCCTGGGTCGGCAGGCGGAACGCCTCGCACCAGTACCGGGCGTAGGAGCGCATGGCGTCGGCGACGAGGTCGTCGGGCACCTGCGCGGGTTCGACGCCCAGGACACGGGCCAGGTTGCGGCGCAACTGGTCCGGGCCGCCGCCACGACGGCCCGCGTAGCTGCCGGCACGGTCGAACAGACCCCGCGCGGCCCGTTCCGGAGCCCACCGGACCGCGGCCCACCCGGCCCGGTATCCGAGGTCGGCGGCCATCGCGCCGAGATCGGTCATCGCTGTCCCGCGGGCGGGGTCTGACCGTCCGAGCCGGACGAGGGTTCGGCATCGCCGTTCTCGGATTCTGCGGGCTCGGTGTCTGCGGGTCCGGTGTCTGCGGGTTCGGAGGCGATGGGGATGAGGTCCCGCGCACCCGGCGACTGCGCGATCGACCACATCCGCTGCCCGACGGTGATGACACTGGCGACCGCGAGGAACCACATCGCGACGTGGATGGCCCACCACAGGCCGAGACCCGTGAGACCGGCGCCGACGAGCACGATGATCAGCCGGTCGGGCCGCTCGATGAGACCGCCGTCGCCGTACAGGCCGCTCGCCTCCGCGCGGGCCTTGGCATAGGAGATGACCTGGGAGGTCACCAGACAGATGAGGGTCGCGACGAGGAGCAGATCGTGGGGTTCGGTGACCGCGCACCACCAGGCGAGGCCGGCGAAGATGGCGCCGTCGGCGACGCGGTCACAGGTCGCGTCGAGAACGGCGCCGAATCGCGTGCCGCCGCCCCGGGCACGAGCCATCGCGCCGTCGAGCATGTCGAACATCACGAACAGCCAGATGACCAGCGTGCCCCAGAACAGCTCCCCCATCGGGAACAGCGTGAGGGCGGCTGCGACGCCGGCCAGCGTGCCGATCACCGTCACCGAGTCCGGCGTCAGCCCGGTCCGCAGGAGCGCCCGACCCATCGGGAGGGTCACCTTCGAGACCGATGCCCGACCCAGAATGCTCAGCATCGCCGAGTTCCTCCCCCATCTCGCGCCGCGTCGTGGCTCAGCGCTTCCCGATCGCTCTCGTCTGACATCGCCTCACCTGATCGCACCGGCACCCGATCGCTCACAGCGGGGTCAGTCGTCCAGCCGTTGCCAGGCGGTGGCCAGCAGTCCGCGGGTGTCCCGGAGCAACTGCGGCATGACCTTCGTCTCGCCGACGATGGTGATGAAGTTCGCGTCGCCCATCCATCGCGGCACGATGTGCTGGTGGAGGTGCTCGGACAACGAACCGCCCGCCGCGTAGCCGAGATTCAGACCCACGTTGAACGCGTTGGGGTTCGACACCGCCTTGATCGTGCGGATCATCCGCTGCGTGAACGCCATCAGTTCCGCGGACTCCGCGGCGGTCAGATCCTCGAGGTCGGCGACCTGCCGGTACGGCACCACCATGGTGTGCCCCGGGTTGTAGGGGTACAGGTTCAGCACCGCGTAGACGGTGTCACCACGCGCCACGATGAGACCGTCCTCATCGCTCATGGTCGGGATGTCGAGGAACGGGTGCCCCGTCTTCTCGGCCGGTTGCGGGTCGGCGATGTAGGTCATCCGGTGGGGACTCCACAGCCGTTGCAGGCGATCCGCCACACCGACACCCTCGTCTCGGATCTCGCCGGGCGCCTCACCGAACGCGGCGTCACTCATCGAGCGCTCCCGCCACCACGACCGTCTCCACCTCGCCGAGCGCGGCCTCGACCAACTCCTTGGTGGGCGACTCGTTGCGCCTGCTCCGGACCCACTCGACGATCACCGACACCGCATCGGCGACCGGTACGCCGTTGACCTGTGTGCCGTCGCGGAACCGGAAGCTCACCGCCCCGGCCTCGACGTCGCGTTCGCCGGCCAGCAACATGAACGGCACCTTGCCGGTGGTGTGGTTGCGGATCTTCTTCTGCATCCGGTCGTCGGAGGCGTCGACCTCGGCGCGGACACCGGCGGCGAGAAGGTCGGCCACCACATCAAATAGGTGTCCCTCGAACGCCTCCGCGACCGGGATGCCGACCACCTGGACCGGTGCGAGCCACGCCGGGAACGCGCCCGCGTAGTGCTCGGTGAGCACGCCGAAGAAGCGCTCGATGGAGCCGAACTTCGCCGAGTGGATCATCACCGGCTGCTGCTTGGTGCCGTCGGCGGCGGTGTACTCGAGGTCGAATCCGGCAGGCTGGTTGAAGTCGTACTGAATGGTCGACATCTGCCAGGTACGCCCGATCGCGTCCTTCGCCTGAACCGAGACCTTCGGTCCATAGTAGGCGGCACCACCCGGGTCGGGCACGAGGTCGAGACCTGATTCGACGCACACCTCTTCGAGGATGGCGGTCGCGGCGGCCCACTGCTCCGCGGAACCGATGAACTTCGGCGAGTCGTCGCGGGTGGACAGCTCGAGGTAGAACTCGTCGAGGCCGAAGTCGCGCAGCAGCCCGAGGATGAAGTCGAGCAGATGCTTGATCTCGTCCTTGGCCTGTTCCGGCGTCACATAGCTGTGCGAATCGTCCTGGGCGAACCCGCGGACGCGGGTCAGACCGTGCACGACGCCGGACTTTTCGTAGCGGTAGACGTGACCGAACTCGAAGAGCCGCAGCGGCAGTTCACGGTACGACCGTCCGCGCGACCGGAAGATCAGATTGTGCATCGGGCAGTTCATTGCCTTGAGGTAGTAGTCCTGCCCCTGGCGGGTGATCTCCCCTGTCTCGTTGCGTTCCTCGTCGACGTGGATCGGCGGGAACATGCCGTCGGCGTAGTACGGCAGATGGCCCGACAGGTGGAACAGATGCTCCTTCGAGATGTGCGGGGTGCCGACGTACTGGAAGCCGTTCTCGATGTGCTTCGCGCGGACGTAGTCCTCCATCTCGCGCTTGACGATGCCGCCCTTCGGGTGGAAGACCGGGAGTCCCGAGCCGAGCTCGTCGGGGAAGCTGAACAGGTCGAGTTCGGCGCCGAGCTTTCGGTGATCGCGCTTCTCGGCCTCCGCGAGCATCTCCAGGTGTGCGTCCAGCGCCTCCGACGATTCCCACGCGGTGCCGTACACGCGCTGCAGACCGGCGTTGGCCTGGTCGCCCCGCCAGTATGCCGCCGAGCTGCGGGTCAGCTTGAAGGCCGCGATGTACTTGGTGGTGGGGACGTGCGGTCCGCGGCACAGGTCGCACCAGATGCGTTCTCCGGTGCGCGGATTGAGGTTGTCGTAAACCGACAGTTCCCCGCCGCCGACCTCCATCACCTCGGCGTCGTCGGCGGCGCCCTTGTCGTCGATGAGTTCGAGTTTGAACGGCTCGCCGGCCAGTTCGGCGCGGGCCTCGTCCTTCGACTCGTACACCCGCCGCGAGAACCGCTGACCCGATTTGATGATCTGCTTCATCTTCTTCTCGAGGGCGGTGATGTCCTCGGGGGTGAAGGGTTCGGCGACGTCGAAGTCGTAGTAGAAGCCGTCCTTGATCGGCGGGCCGATGCCGAGCTTGGCCTCGGGGAACAGCTCCTGGACCGCCTGCGCGAGAACGTGTGCGGTGGAGTGCCGGATCACGCTGCGGCCGGCCTCGGTGTTCGCGGCGACCGGTTCGACATCAGTGTCGGCGTCGGGTGCCCACGACAGGTCGCGGAGATCCCCGCCCGCGTCACGGACGACGACGATGGCCTCCGGGCCCTTGTTGGGCAGCTCGGCCTCGCGCAGTGCGGTGCCCGCGGTCGTCCCAGCCGGCACACGGATCGTGGCGGGGCTGGTCACCTGGACGTCGTCGGGCACGGGGGCGCTCCTCGGGTTGGGGCGGACACGCGAAGACGCGTCCGGGTCGGACGTTTGCGCCTCTGATGGTATCCGCGACGGGTCGTCGTGGAGTGCACCCCTACCGTGTGCCCCTACCCGCGTCTCGAGTCGTCAGCCGAAGACGGGACTGGCCAGCCAGCTGTAGTCGAGGCCCACCCAACCGGCGACGGTGTTCAGGGCGCCCAGAACCCACAGGGTCGCGATGACGATCGCGCAGGTGCCGAGCCAGAAGATCGCCTGCACCGACCAGTGCTGATGACTCATCCAGTCCATCCAGGCGTCGTACTTCGCCCGCGCGAACTTCAGCAACCGGTGCGCCCAGTCGAACTCGGACGCCAGGATGCCCAGTCCGAGGAACACGATGAGCCAGCCCGGGCCCGGGTACGGGATCGCGACGATGCCGCACAGCAGGACGATCGTGCCGATGGTCCCGACCGCGATGCGGTACATGCCGTGCCACTTCGGGTTGCTGCGCACGACGTAGCGACGATGGCGTGCGCGGACGCGCAGGCGATGCCGGAGAGACCCGCGGTCCGCGTCGGCCGACGTCCGCGCGCCGCTCGGTGTGGACGCCTCGTTCACTCCCGACTCGCTCGCCCCCGGTGTCGGCATCGTCTCCCACCTCGTTCATTCGGCCCGCTGCGCACTTCGGCCCGGTGTTCGTCTCGGCCTGGAAAGTGACGTCCAGGCTACGCGATGCAGGTGTGGGCCTCCGGCCTCGGCAGGGTGGTCGAGCGGCGCCGTCGCCTCCGCCGCGCGCCGTCGATCAGAGTCGCGGACACGGTGACCGCGAGAAGCAGCGGATAGCAGCCCGAATACAGCACGACGAGCAGATCGCCCACGACGGAGTCGTCACCGTTTCGCGGCATCATGAAAAGCCCCAACGCGATCGCATGGTCGGAGGTGAGGTACGGCCCGCTGTCCCACCAGTGCCGCCACCAGGTGAACGTCAGCGCAGCCACGCCGGCCGGCGCGAGCCAGTACCACCACGTGCGAGCCGCGCTCCCCCGCCGCACCACCAGATCCAGCGCGACGACGAACAGCGGCACGCACCAGACCCAGTGGTGTCCCCACGCGAAGGGCGAGACCGCACACATGGTCATGCCGACAATCGTGGCCGCGAGGAGGTCGCGACCGTCGCGGTGGGCAACCACCGCGGCGAGCAGTCCGAGCGCGGCGACGACCAGCGCAAGCGGGAGCCACAGCCACGTCGGCGCGACGAAGACGGGTCCGCCGGGTGCGGGCTCGGCGAACCGCCCGATGTCGAAGTGCGACAACATCTGCGACACGAATCCGCGCACCGACTGATTGGCCGGCGAGTCGGCCCGGCCGATGCGTTCGGTGTCCGTGAGGTGGCGGGTCCAGTAGGCCCACGAGTCGGCGGGGACGGCGAGGAATCCGATCATCACGGTCGCCGCGAACGTCGCCAGCGCCGTGGCTGCCGCGCGCCACTGGCAGGTCACGAGCAGGTAGACGACGGCGAACAGGGGCGTCAGTTTGATCCCGGCGGCGATGCCGATAGCCACTCCGCGCCATCGAGAGTGCGTCCGGAGGAACACCAGGTCGACGAGGATCAGGATCATCACCAGGAGGTTGACCTGTCCGAGCCAGATGGTGGTTCGGACGGGTTCGAGGGCGGTCGACGAGATCGCGAGTAAGGCGGCGAACGTGATCAGGCGACCGTCGGGCCGGTAGCGCAGGCTGCGAAGGCACATCCCGATCACGCCGGTGAGCGAGGCGAAACCGATTGTCCACCAGACGATGTTGGCGACGGCCTCGGTGAGCAGAGCCAGCGGGACGAACACGACCGCGGCGAACGGCGGATAGGTGAAGTGCAGACGCCACAGGACGGGTGCGTCGTACAGCGGACCCGCGTCGAGCACGGTGGCCGCGCCCGCGCGATAGACGCGGGCATCAGTGGCGTTCTCGAAGAGCCCGTAGAACGGGTTGGCGATCGGGAACGCCGCGATGTGCCAGGCGATCACCCCGACCGCGACGACGGCCGCCACGACGATTGCCGCCGTCGGGATCCGTGCGGGCACAGGACGAGACGACTCCGGCAGATCGACGGCAGTCTTCGCGGCCACGCGGCGAGCGTACGCCCTGTCTGTGAGCTGCATCACGCGCAACGCCGTGGGGCGTGGTCGGTTGTTCGGTGGACAGCTGGATCGCGACGGTCCGTGCCGGACTACCGTTGACCTCGGTGGGTGACGAGATCACCTTGGGGACGACACCATGTCATCACTACGAGCAACCCTCGGCGTCGTACTGGTCATCGCGGCATCGTCGACGCTGACCGTCGCATGCGTCGGGGAAGGCATCGAGCCGGTCGCGATGACGCGCGACACCTCGTCGAGAACTGCCGACGGTCCGGTTCCACCGATCCACATCGCACTCGAGACCCCGTCCGAGGTCGTGCGCCCGCGGCTCGACCCCTGGCCACTCCCCGACGACTCTGCGCTACGACCCGACCAGCGGCGAGTGGCCGACATACTCATCGATCTCTCGACCGGGAACGACGGCGACGAGCTCGCGCAGCGGTCGACCTGCCGCGTTCTCGACGGCATCCAGTCACCGCCGGCCGACGCGCCGGGCTGGCAGGCGCGCATCGTCGCCACGGTGACGATGCGACACGGTTACGCGCTCCTCGCCGCGCCGTTGCAGCGGTCCGCGGACGCCGCGGTCGTCGTGCTGGCCCGGGCTCTCGACGACGTCGATGCGGTTGCGGGACAGCCATACCGGCCCGTGTTCGTTCAGGGATGCAGTCCATACTGACGCAGGTCGGTGATGCCGAACGGACGAAACGCTGGTGCGGCGATTACCACTGCCACCGCAAACCGGCGCTGCTCGACTGGCGGCAGGTGGCGATGCCGTCGGTCTGGTAGACCATCGCGCGAGCACCGAGCTTCGGGCAGGGTGTGCCGATTCGAACCTT
The DNA here is from genome assembly GCF_018132775.1 of Gordonia sp. SCSIO 19800. Taxonomy (NCBI): domain Bacteria; kingdom Bacillati; phylum Actinomycetota; class Actinomycetes; order Mycobacteriales; family Gordoniaceae; genus Gordonia; species Gordonia sp. SCSIO 19800. The sequence continues at coordinate 25,980 of NZ_JAGRQM010000028.1, forward strand.
GGGTGCGCGCGAGACCGCATGGCTGCGCCAGATGCCGTCGCCTTCTGGAGAGCAGTAGAGCTTGCCATCGGCGGAGTCCAGGCCGTACTCGTGCACGAAGCAAGGTCCGCCTTCGCGTTGGGCCGAAGTGGATTCCTCGTAGCGATGGGCGTGACGTGGGCATAGGTCTTGGGTTGCGTAGACCAGGAACAGTCGCTGCGTGTGCGCGGGCTGGTAGCTGCCGTCAGGGTTGTAGAAAATCCGCTCGGCAACCTGAGTGTCGCGGTATCGGTCCATGACGCCGCAGGCTCGGTAGCCTCCCGCCACCATCTCCGCGTCAGTGGTGTACCGACTGTTCGGCCAGGCAGCAGTGGGCAGCGTCCGCGCCTTGTTGACGAAGGCCTGTTCGGCAACCGTGATGGCTGATGCCTGCCCGACACCCACGAGCAGTCCCGCGACCAGAGCGAACGTGGCCAGGATTCCGATGATGAGTCGCTTCATTCGCAAAGCTCCTTGTGCGCGGCGTCGACGACGATGGCGGAGTTCTTCTTGCTGAGGAACAGCCCATCCGCTGTGTACATCTGGTGGGCGATGGAAGACGGTGAACGGCCTATTTTCAACTGATTGCACACCCAGTGGCCGGTATGAAGAGCATCGTCGGCTGTGGTGATTCGTCTGCTGCAACCGCTGGTGTCGTCGTCGGGATAGTCGAAGCAAGACGTCGCCCCAGGAGTTGTCGTGTAGATCCCGCGCGATTCCAGAACAGCGAGGTAGTCACCGGGTGCTGCCGAGGCGTCACCGGCACCGAGCGCGATGACGGCGGCCGACGCGAACACTGCAAGCCCGCCGAGCCAGTCACAGCGTCTGGTCATGTCACTCTCCAAGCGTCCGACTGCAGCTGTGAGCACTCATCGCCACATCTGCCGCCGCATCGTATCCATTGCATGACGGCAAAACCGGAGGTAGATGCGTTGTTCATCCGATCGACCGAACCCCGGGTTCCGGCGAGACGAGCGGGTGAGGTCGAACGAGAAAAGCCCCGCCGATGTCGGCGGGGCTTGTGGAACTGTGGTGGTCCCGGCTGGGATCGAACCAGCGACCTTCCCGGTGTGAACGGGACGCTCTTCCACTGAGCCACGGGACCGTGTCGGGCGCCTTCGGTCAGTGCCGGGGGCGCCTGCGCACGAGCCAGAAGATTACACGGGTTGCGCAGAAGTCCCAAATCACCGCGGTGGGCCACGTCACAAACGCCCCTACACGGCACGGGAGCGAATCACACGCTGGGGATTCACTCGCGGCCACGCCCCTGACCAGGCGATTTGGATAGTTCGGAAACCATCGCGTAAGTTTCTCTTCGCACCGCGAGCAGCACGATCCACAAGATCGCTCGTGGGCATGCGGATGTAGCGCAGCTGGTAGCGCATCACCTTGCCAAGGTGAGGGTCGCGGGTTCGAATCCCGTCATCCGCTCGGCGCGAGTCGACTCGCATCTGGTGGTGTGGCCGAGTGGTGAGGCAACGGCCTGCAAAGCCGTGTACACGGGTTCGATTCCCGTCGCCACCTCCACCGCTGCACAATTCCATACCCGCGCGATTAGCTCAGTGGGAGAGCGCTTCCCTGACACGGAAGAGGTCACAAGTTCAATCCTTGTATCGCGCACCACGACAAAACCCCCGGATCGCTCCGGGGGTTTTTCGTGGGCTCATCGGCCTTTCAGTTGCCCGCCGACCACTCGTCGACGATTTCCCCCAACGACGCCGCCGACGGACCTGAGGGCGCCGGCAGTACGGTCCGCGAGAACCGCGGTGCCGGCGCGGGCGCGATCACGTCGTCGACGCGCACGAACGAACCGCGTTGCACCGCGACCGGGTCTGCCGAGGCCTCGTCGAAGTCGAGAACCGGTGTCACACAGGCGTCCACACGGTCGAACACACTCCCCCATTCGTCGCGCGTACGCGACCCGAAGCGGGCTTGCAATGCCGCGCTGATCACCGGCCACGAGGCCCGGTCCCACCGGTCGGGCAGGTCGCCGATGCCGAGGGTGTCGATCAGGTTCCGCCAGAACTTCTCCTCGAGCGCGCCGACGGCGACGAACTTGTCGTCGGCGCACCGATATGTCGCGTAGAACGGCGCCGAGCCGTCGAGGAGATTGCCCTGGTCCCGAGACCCCCAGCGTCCGGCGGCCTTCCACGACCACTGCAGCGCGCCGAGCAGTCCGGCACCGTCGACCATGGCGGCGTCTATGACCTGGCCTCGGCCGGTGCGCGTGCGGTCGTGCAGAGCGGCCAGCACGCCGACGACGAGCAGCATCGATCCCCCGCCGAAGTCGCCGACGAGCGAGAGCGGCGGCACCGGCGGGGCGCCGGCCGGACCCATCGCCTCGAGCACACCGGTGACCACCAGGTAGTTGATGTCATGTCCGGCGCTCGCGGCACGATCCCCGTCCTGACCCCATCCGGTCATGCGCGCGTAGATGAGTTGCGGTGCGTCGGAGCAGATCTCGGGACCCAGTCCGAGACGTTCCATCACGCCCGGCCGGAACCCCTCCACGACGATGTCGGCGCGCCGGATCAGCTCTCGGATGCGGGCCACGTCGTCGGGGTCCTTGACGTCGGCGTCGACGGTGCGTCGCGACCGGTACAGACCGGCGTCGGCATCCGGGATACCGTCGGGCCCGGGCAGATCGGGGCCGGGCCGCCGGATCCGGATGACGTCGGCGCCGAGATCGGCGAGCAGCATGCAGGCGTGCGGGGTCGGCCCGAGTCCGGGCATCTCGACCACCCGCACGCCGGCGAGTGGTCCGCTCACGACGTCGGACGATGGTGGAGAACGCCACCGATCGTGAAGTCGACGTAGTCGCGGACCAACTGGTCGACATCGTGGGAGTCGTTGAGCCACCAGCTGATCCCGTTCATCAGGTCCAGCACCGCGATCGCCGACTGGTGTGGGTCGCGGACCTCGAACAGCCCCAGTCGGGCGCCGGCGGCGATCACATCGCGAATTCGACGCTGGTAGTACTTCCGATAGTCGGTGACCACCCGTCGGTGCTCGGGTGTCAGCGCCGACAATTCCCGAAGGGCGACAAGGTGTTCCACCCGGTGCCGCGCCAGGCGCCGGACGTGGGCCTCGATCAGGTTCGTGAGCCGTTCGACGGGACCGCCCTCGGCGTCGAGCAGCAGCAGATCCTGCTGGGGATCCTCGGTCATCCGCAGCGCGATGGCGTAGAGGATCTCCTCCTTGGACTGAAAGTGGTTGTAGAGGCTCGCACCCCGCATACCGACCGCCTGGGCGATGTCACGCATCCCCGCGTTGGAGTAGCCGTGATCGGCGAAGTAGCGGGCCGCGGCCTCGACGATCTCGTCGCGGCGTCGGCGGGGCCGCCGCGCCGGCGGCGTCCGGTCTTCGTCGGTGGCAGCGTCGGCGTCGATCTCAGCCCTGACCGGTTCCATAGGCCTTCCTCAACTCGCGTTTGAGCAGTTTGCCCTGGGCGTCGGTCGGCAACGCGTCGACCACGTGGACCTCCTTGGGCACCTTGTACGATGCCAGGTCGGTTCGGCAGTACTCACGGATGTCCGCGCCGGTGTGTTCCGCGCCGGCGCGGAGCACCACGAATCCGGTGACCGCCTCCGACCAGTAGGGGTCGGGCAGCCCCACGACGGCGGCGCGCTCGACGTCGGGGTGCGCCTGCAGGACACGCTCGACCTCTTGCGATGCGACGTTGAACCCGCCGGTCTTGATCATGTCCTTGCGCCGGTCGCGGAAGAACAGGTTGCCGTCGGCGTCGATGCGGACGATGTCACCGGTGTGCACCCAGCCACCCTCGAAGACCTGCGCGGTGCGCTCGGGGTCCTTGAAGTAGCCGAGCATGACCGACGGTGTGCGACACAGCAGCTCGCCCTCTTCGGAGTCGTTGCCGTCGGCGTCGACGACCCGGACCTCCAGGTGCCCGACCGGCTTGCCGATCCAGGTCGGGTCCTGGTCCGGTACGTCTTCGAGCCGCCGGAACCAGCCGACCGAGCCGAGCTGGGTCAGCTCGGACTGTCCCCAGTATGTGCCCCAGACGGACTCGGGTGTGGCCGCGGCCCACGCGTCGACCGCGTGCGGCGACACCTGGCCGCCGTAGGTCAGGCAGCGACGCACCGTACCCACGGTGTCGGGGCCGAAATCGGGGTGATTGGCCAGCGCGATGAAGAACGTCGGCGTCTGCGCCAGGACGGAGATCTTCTCGTCCCGGATCATCCGCAACGCCGTCGCCGGGTCGACCGCGGCCGGCAGGACGAGGGTGGCACCCAGCAGCGTCAGCGACGTCAGCGAACCGATCCCGGCGATGGTGTGGAAGGGCATGACGTAGAGCCACACGTCGTCGTTGCGGCAGCGAAGTCCCCATGTGTACGCGGGCGAGGTGGAGATGAGGTAGTTGCGGTGGGCGATCTCGACGCCCTTGGGTGTCGACTCGGTCCCGCTGGTGTAGACGATCATCGCGAGGTCGTGTTCGTCGACCTCACACTCCGGTTCGGAGTCGTCCGCCGCGGCCACCGACTCGTCGAAGGAGTTCCACGAGTTCCCCTCGGCGTCGCCGACGACGAGGACCGAGATGCCGAGACTGTCGGCGATGGGGCCGGCCAGCGCGGACAGCGGTTGTTCGACCACCAGCACCGTCGGCTCCAGGTGGCGGAGCTGTTGTGCGACCTCGCCTTCGCGGAACATCGGGCTCACGCCGGAGTACGCGGCGCCGACCTTGAGGGCGCCGTAGTAGGTGGCGACCGTCTCGACCCGGTTGCGACTCATCACCGCAACGCGATCCCCGCGCCCGACGCCGAGGTCGAGCAGCACATGGGCGACCCGGTTGGCCATCGTGTTCAGCTCCGCGTACGAGGTCGACGTACGACCGCCTTCCGCGTCGTAGGCCACGATCGCCGGGGTCGAACCCTGGGACCGGGCCAGGCGACGCAGCTGGTCACCGATGGTGGCCCGGCCCAGCATCGAGGTCTGTGCGGGAGAGAGAGCGCGCGTCGAGGGGTTCACGGCGGGGGCGCTCACGCGAACATCCGGTTGTCGAAGCGGTCGAGGAAGGCGATCTCCTCGACCGGGGTCCGGGACAGCTTGCGAGGGAAGTCGTCACGCGGATAGCCGACGGCGATGTGGGCGGCGGTGAGATAACCCTCGGGGATGCCGAGGAGGTCCTTCACCTCGTTCTCGGCAGCGCACAGCAGGGTCGTCAGCGCAGTGGCCACGCCTTGCTGCCGAAGCGCGAGCGTCAGGTTCTGCACGCTCGGATAGATCGACGCCCCGCCGACGACGCTGAGCCTGCCCAGTTCGTGGTCGGTCGGGTGCAGTCCGTCCATCTCGGCGCACACCACGATCAGGGCGGGCACCTCGGCGAGGTGGTGCGCAAAATAGTTGGCGCTCTCCACGGTCTTGGGGATGGCGCCGACCTTCTTCGACCCCTCGACGACCGCGGCGTAGTAGCCCTCCCAGAACGGCAGGTACAGGTCGGCGAGAGCCTTCTTGGTCACCTCGTCGCGGACGACGACCCAACGGACGGGCTGGCGGTTGCCGCCCTGCGGGCCGAATCGCGCGTCGTCGAACGCCCGGTACAGCACCTCGTCCTCCACCGGACGGTCGCTGAAGTAGCGGCAGGTGCCCGTCGTGCGCATTGCCTCGCTGAGATCCATGTCAATCCTCCGTGCTCACTAACCATTGTTAGTATGACTGAGGACACAGTGACACAGCTCGTTTTCGCCGTCAAGGCCCGTCAGTTCAAGTAAAACGCGGTGTTGACGACGCACTACTAACAGTGGTTAGTTTTATCCATGACATCTGTTTCGCTGCGTCCGGAGACGCGACCGACCACAGCGGAGATCCGGGCATTCGTGGCGGCGGGCAACATCCCGACCCTGCTCGCGGTCCTCGTGGAGATGACGGGTGACCACCGGTGGATGGCCGATCGATTCCGCCCGACGCGGAGCCGAGGCATGGACGACAACTCCTCGGGCGGGCTCGGAGAGGACGTCCAGCAGGAGATCCGCGCGGCGGTCGTCGACGCCCTCGAGGACTGGTACGACCGTGGCCGGCCTGCGCGGAAGCCGGCCGACGAGGCACTCGTCGCATCGTTGATGTCGTTCACGGCGGGCGAGCAGGTGGCCCCGGAATTCGCGCCGATGATGACCGAGATCGTCCGTGGCGACCTCCGGGATATGCATCTGCCGGCGTTGCCCGATGATCTCGCCACGTCGATGGACGCGCTGGTCATCGGCGCCGGTGTGGCCGGCATGCTGATCTCCACGCAACTCGCCGGAGCCGGCGTCGAGCACACCGTGCTGGAGAAGAACGACGAGGTCGGCGGCTCGTGGTACGAGAACCGGTACCCCGGCGCCGGCGTGGACACGCCGAGCTACCTGTACTCGATCTCGTCCTTCGACCACCCGTGGTCCACGCACTTCGGCAAGCGCGACGAGGTGCAGGGCTACCTACAGGCCTTCGCCGACCGGCACGCGGTGCGCGATCGCGTCCGCTTCGGCACCGAGGTCCTATCGGCTGCCTACGACGCCGAGACCCAGCGCTGGACGGTCCACGTCCGTAACCGCGAGGGCCACCAGGACACCCTGACCGCCCGGATCCTCATCAGCGCAGTCGGTCTCCTCAACCGCCCCAAGCTTCCCGAACTTCCGGGGATGGACGACTTCACCGGTTCGATCTTCCATTCCGCACAATGGCCGGACGAACTCGACGGTCCCGGCGCGCTCACCGGCAAACGGGTCGCCATCGTCGGATCCGGTGCCAGCGCGATGCAGATCGGGCCGGCCATCGCCGATCGGGTCGGATCGCTGACGATCTTCCAGCGCTCGCCGCAGTGGATCGCGCCGAACGATGACTACTTCGCGCCGGTCGGCGACGACGTGCACTGGCTGATGGACAACCTCCCCGGGTACCGGGAGTGGTACCGCGCACGGCTGTCGTGGATCTTCAACGACAAGGTCCACTCGACCCTGCGCATCGACCCGGACTGGCCCGAGCCGACCGCGTCGATCAACGCCGTCAATCACGGTCACCGCGAGTTCTACCTGCGCTACCTGCGCAGCGAACTGGGTGACCGCGACGACCTCATCGACCTGTCGACTCCCGACTACCCGCCCTTCGGCAAGCGGATGCTGTTGGACAACGGCTGGTTTCGCATGTTGCGTCGGCCGAACGTCGAGCTGGTTCCACACGGCGTCGAACGGGTCACCTCCGATGGACTCGTCGACGGCACCGGCACCGCCCACGACTTCGACATCATCGTCTTCGCCACCGGATTCCACAGCGACCGCTACCTCTACCCCATGGACATCGTCGGACGCAGCGGGCAGAACACCGTCGAGGCGTGGGGTGATCACGACGCGTACGCCTACCTCGGGATCACCGCACCCGACTTCCCCAACCTGTTCATCCTCACCGGGCCGAACACCGCACTGGGACACGGCGGCAGCTTCATCAGCATCCTCGAGTACCAGGTGCGCTATGTCTGCGACGCTCTCCGCGCGATGATCGAGAACCGGCTGGGCGCACTGGAAGTCCGGCGGGACGTCACCGAGGAATACAACGACGCCGTCGACCGCGCCCACGCGCAGATGGTGTGGACGCATCCGGCGATGACCAATTGGTATCGCAACCCCGACGGACGCGTCGTCGCCGTCCTGCCATGGCGGATCGTCGACTACTGGGCGCGGACGCGCAGTGTCGACCTCGACGATTTCGTCGCCGAACCCCTCGTCGACTGACGCGACTACCGTGGCTGTCATGACGCCCCTCATCTCCGCCACCGATCTCGCCGCCCGCCTCGGCGAGGAGAATCTCCGCATCGTCGACGCCACCGTCCATCTGACCTTCGATGCCGACGGCGCACACGTCGCCTCCGGTCGGGAGACCTATCTGGCCGGGCACCTGCCCGGCGCGGTGTTCGCCGATCAGATCACCGACCTCAGCGACCCCGACGGCGAAGCACCGTTCGCCGCCGCAGACTCCGCGCGTTTCGCCGACGCGGTCGGCCGCCTCGGCATCGGCGACGACTCCACCGTCGTCGTGTACGACACCGCCAACGGCATCTGGGCCACGCGACTGTGGTGGCAGTTCGGACTCGAGGGCTTCGACGACGTACTCGTCCTCGACGGCGGATACGCCGCCTGGACCGCGGCCGGCCTCCCGGTCGAGACCGGCGAGGTCACGACCACCCCGGCTTCGTTCACCCCGCGCCGCCGGCCCCAGCGGATCGTCTCCACCGACGAGGTCGCGGCCGCCACCGGCGAGTCCTCCGTCCTGCTGGTCAACGCGCTCGACCGGGAATCGTTCGCGGGCGGCCACATTCCCGGCAGTGTCAACGTGCCGTTCGCCGAACTGGTCGACGACGCGGGGCGCCTCCGGCCGCTAGAGGAGTTGCGCGAACTGTTTGCAGATGTCGGCGCCCTCGACCCGTCGGTACGCCCGGTCACGTACTGCGGCGGCGGAATCGCTGCCACCGCTGCGGCATTCGCACTGCACAGCCTCGGACGCGACGACGTCGCGGTCTACGACGGATCGATGAACGCCTGGACCGCCGATCCGGCTCGGCCGCTGTCGTGACCGATCCCGGTATCGCCGACCTCGCCGATGTCACCGTCGAGGTCGTGACCGACCCCGCAGCGGCGGCGGGAGTCGCCGAGGTCGCCGCCATCACGTTCCCGCTCGCGTGCCCGCCGCACGCAACGCCGGCCGACATCGAGAGTTTCGTCGCCGACAATCTGCGGGAGAACAACTTTCGTGATCACATCGCCGATCCGACTGCGGACGTCCTGGTCGCGCGCGACGGTGTCGGCGGACCGATCCTCGGGTACGCGCTGGTGATGCATCGCGACCCGACGCACCCCGACGTGTGTGCGGTCGTGACCGAGCGTCCGGTGAGCGAGATCTCGAAGATGTACGTGCTGCGCGACCATCATTCGCGGCAGGGCGCGACTCCGTCTCACCTGCTCATGGGTGCCGCGCTCGATCGCGCACGGTCGCACGGCAGCGCTCTGGTGTGGTTGGGCGTGAACCAGCTCAACGTCCGGGCCCAGCGGTTCTACACGAAGATGGGTTTCGAACGCGCCGGCGCGAAGACCTTCACCCTCGGTGACAGCATCGAGCACGACTACGTGTTCACGCAGCGGCTGTGAGCCTTCGGTTCGATCGGACGTCGCACCTGGACTGGTGACTTCGGCCACGCGCTGTCAAGACACCACGCTTTCCGTGTGACCATTCGAGAGTGTCCGCAGAGCGTCATGCAGTAGTCACCGCGATCTCGGCGGCGGCCGCCGACGCCGGGATCGTGCTGGACCCTCAGCAACGGCTACTCGTCGATCGGCTCGCCGTCCTCGTTCCGGAGGGACGCCGGCGGACACGACGCTCGTCGGGCCCGCGCGGGCTCTATGTCCACGGTTCGGCCGGTCGGGGCAAGACGTGGCTGGCCGATGCCTTCTACAACGTGAGCCCCGTACCGAGGAAGACGCGGATCCATTTCCACAGCTTTTTCGAGGAACTCCAGCGCCGAGTACACGAGCACCGGCACGACCCGCACTCGCTACGCCTGGGCATGGACGATGTCCTCGGCGACAGCGAGCTGTTGTACTTCGACGAGCTTCACGTGCACGACTCCGGGGACGCACGTCTCCTCATCCGATTGCTGGAGTACGTGCTCGCCCGCCGGATCACCGTCCTCGCGACGTCGAACTACGCCCCGGATGACCTTCTGCCGAACCCCATCTGGCATCACCTCTTCGAGCCCGGCATCACGCTGATCAAGAATCATTTCGACGTCCATCACCTGAACGGGCAGACCGACTACCGCACATCTCCCCGCGGGGACTCCGTCGGCTTCGCCGCGGGAACTTGGATCACAGTGCCGCCGTCAGGTCGCGTGTCCGAGACCACCCAGACAGTCGGGCTCACTGTTCGTGGGCGACGTTTCGAGGTCCACTCCGAGCGTGACGGGTGTCTGCAGGCCTCGTTTGCGCACTTGTGTGACGCGCCGGTGTCAACCATCGAGTATCTGACGTCGGCGCGAATGTATCCCCGATGGACGATCACCGACGTACCGACATTCGATGTCGCCGACGAGGAGGCGCAGCAGCGGTTCATCAACCTTGTGGACATCCTGGTCGACGAGGACATCGCCGTCACGTTCACCTCGCCCCACTCCTTGCCCGACTTCTGCGCCGCCGCAACGGCCTCCCGTCCCGATGCATTTCGTATGACCAGTCGTCTGCGGTTGATCCGCTCGACTCCGTAATCGCGGCGTTCCGCCGTCGTGGTCGAATCCCTGGCGTTTTCTTGAGTCGAACCAACTCAAGTTCGCGCCACATCACGGGACAACCGGATACTCCTGTGACTGAAGGTGCGTTCTCGTGGTAATCACGCCTCGATCCACATTCTCAGAGTGATTGCAGTGCAACAGTATTCATGTGCAAAACCCCTGGCGCTCGCCAGGATGTCGAGTACCTTGGAGGCATGACCGATCTCACACTGCTTCTCGATCAACTGGTCGACGCCGAGTCACCAGCTGATGATCCCGCCGGGCGTGCAGCTTTCATCGAGCTGGAGACGCTGCGGCTTATGCGGAACGTGATCGATCACCGGATCGCCATGCGCTCAGCAAAACTGGGTCGCCTACGAGTCGCTGAGCGAAACCACTCGACGCTACGGAGGCTGCTGATCGAGATGGGCTTCGCGCCCGCTGTGGCCTCGCGAATCGTGCGGATCGTTGACAGACTAGAAGATCTACCCAAGGTTGCCGGCCACGCCGCCGACGGCCGTCTTTCCGCCGAGATCGTCGACGCCGTCGCCCGAGGCCTGGATCACATCGAGAAGCGCTCGGCCACTGCGCTTGTCGACGACGACCGAGCCGCCTTCGAGACCGAGTTGATCACCCAGGCACTGTCCGGGGCCACGCCCGCAGAGGTGCTGCGACGTGCTCGAGCCCTCGGCAACACGGTTGCCGAGACCAACGGCGGAGTCCCGGCCGCCGAGGATCGGACACTCAATGCCGTCGTCCACAACGTCACCGACGATGGCCGGGTCGAGATCGCCGCCGACTTGACCAACGTCATCGGCGAGAAGTTCATCGCCATGATCGACGAGCGCTCCGTCCCGCGACCCGAACCCGACGGCGCCGGCGATCGCCGCTCGCCCGCAGAACGGCGCGCCGATGCGCTCGAACTGATCCTCGACCAGGCATGCCTGGGCGCCACCGTCCAGACCGCGGGAGCCCCACGCACACAACTGATCCTGACCATCCCCGCCGACGCCACCGACCTCGGCACCCTGCCATGGACGGGCACCATCACCGACACCACCGCCCGCGCTCTCACGTGCGACGGCACCCTGACCGAGATCGTGGTCGACTCGGCCACCGTGCCCCTCGACATGGGTCGCGAAAAGCGGGTCTTCCCACCGGAATTGCGCAAGGCCGTGGTCGTCCGGGACGCCTGCTGCATCAAATGTGGTGCGCCACCGTCACATACCCAGGTCCACCATCTCGAACACTGGGCGGACGGCGGAACGACCAGCCTGGACAACGGCTGCTTGCTCTGCCAGCGATGCCACACGCAGGTTCACCTCCATGGCTGGGACGTCGTCCTGGGTTACGACCGACATCCGTGGCTGATACCACCCGTCGAAGTCGACCCCGCGCGCCGACCGCTCCCCGCCTACAACCGACGCACCATGCGCCTCGACGACGCCGCCTGAGTCACCGGACCTCGACAACCTCGGCCGCCTGCTGGTGGCACGTTGTCGCGGGGGCCCGAAACCCGGGCTGCTTTACGTACATTGACAACTCCACAGTGTGAGGGCCGCCGACGACGGCCTCTACCCCGAAGTCAGGCCGCCGACTCCGCGAACCGCGAGAGAGCCAGCAGGCGCGACGTGGCGCGCAGGTACTTCTTTCGGTAACCGCCCGCGAGCATCTCCTCGGTGAAGATCTCGTCGAGCTTCGCGCCCGAGACGGTCACCGGGATGTGGGCGTCGTAGAGACGGTCGGCGAGCACCACCAGGCGCAGGGCGACCGACTGGTCCTCGGCCGGGTGCACCCCCGAGATGCAGACCAGGGAAACGCCGTCGACGAGGTCCTTGTACTTCGACGGGTGCAGGGTGCTGAGGTGGTCGCACAGGGCATCGAAGTCGTCGAGGGTCGCGCCGTCGGTGGACTCGGCGATCTCCGTCAGTTCGGACTCGCTGCGCGGCTCCGGCGCCGGCGGCAGATCGCGGTGACGATAATCGGGACCGTCGACGCGGATCGTCTCGAACACCGAGGACAGCTTGCGGATCTCCCGTAGGAAGTCCTGGGCGGCGAACCGGCCCTCCCCCAGCTGGCCGGGAAGCGTGTTGGAGGTGGCGACGATCGACACGCCCTTGGCGGTGAGTTCGGTCAGCAGCCGGGAGACGAGCATCGTGTCGCCCGGGTCGTCGAGTTCGAACTCGTCGATACACAGCACCGTGTGCTGTGAGAGCCGCTCGACGGCATTCACGAAGCCCAGCGCGCCGACCACGTGTGTGACCTCGACGAACGTGGCGAACGACTTCGGTGCGGGCATCGAGTGGTAGATCGACGCCAGCAGGTGGGTCTTGCCGACGCCGAAGCCGCCGTCGAGATACAGACCGACCCCTTTTGCCGGCGCCTTCCGGGAGAACAGGCCCTTCTTGCCCGAGCGCGCCTTCGACGCCCGCGCCACGAAGTCGCGCGCCTTGGCCACCGCCTCGGCCTGCGACGGCTCGTTGGGGTCGGGGATGTAGGAGTCGAAGCTCACGTCGTCGAAGGTCGACGGGGGCACCATCTCGTCGATGAGTGCGTCGGGCGAGGTCGCAGGGTTGCGATCGCAGAGTCGGGCCACCATGTGTGGAGAGTAGCCAGGCGCGGAATGATGAACGCATGTTCCACCTGCAGAAAGCGACCCAGGTCACATCCGAGGACGAGCTGGTCCGGCTGGCCGAGCTCTACTCGTACCCCCCTCGATCGTCCACGGATCCGGACGACGGCGCGCCGTTCGTGCGGGCGAACATGGTGTCGTCGATCGACGGTGCGGTCACCGTCGACGGCAAGTCCGGCGGTCTCGGCGGTCCCGGCGACAAAGCCGTGTTCCGCGTGCTGCGAGGGCTCGCCGACGTCGTCCTCGTGGGTGCGGGCACGGCGACCACCGAGGGATATGGGCAACCCGCACCCGACGACGCCCTCGCCGCAGTCCGGCGATCGCTGGGGCAGGCGCCCGCCCCGGCACTCGCGCTCGTGTCCCGGTCGCTGTCGATACCGCCCGACTTCGAGCCCGTGTCCCACGAGAACACCGTCGTCCTCACCTGTTCGAACGCGCCCGCCGATCGCCGGCGGGCTCTGCTCGATGCCGGCGCGACGCTGGTGGACTGCGGCGACGACGCCGTGTCGACCGCGGCCATCCTGGAGCACTGCGGTGTTCGCGGATGGTCCCGGGTGCTCTGCGAGGGCGGTCCGAGTCTGCTCGGTTCGCTCGTGGCAGCCGATGCCGTGGACGAGCTGTGTCTGACCACGAGCCCGCACCTCGTCGGCGGGATCGCCGGCCGCATCGCGGTCACCGACGAGGGGGCGGCGGTCCTGCGCGCACTGCACCCGGCGTCGATCATGACCGATGACGACGGGTTCGTGTTCACCCGCTGGGTCCGCGACGGCCGCCCGTCCACCCGGTGAGCTTTCCGCTCCCGGTCCGGGACTCAACCGACACCCGGCTCGAGCGTCCTCGCGGATTCGTTGACTACGCTCGCGGACATGCCAAGAGCGCACACCCCGGCCGTCGGCGCAGCACCGAACTCCCGCCCGAGGGCTCTCGCGGGTGTGGTCGCCGGCGTGATCGCGGCGATCGTCCTGTCCTCTTGTGCCGTCGGTCCCGACCGTGGTCCCGACCTGATCCCGGGCGGCGGCGGTCAGGAGGGACCGGCACCGTCGTCGTCGACCGCTCCCCCCGCCCCCGCGCTCGCGGTGCCGATGACCGATCTCGAGTGGAGCGAGTGCGCCGCCGAGACGAGCGAACGATACGGGGTGCCACGTCCGGAAGGCGTGACGATCGAATGTGCCGAATACGACTCGCCCATCGACCGCGACCAACCCGACGGCGAGGTCGTGTCGATCGCGGTGACGCGCGCCCGGACCGCGGACACGCCACCCGACGCGGCGCCGCTCGTCCTCACCTCCGGTTCCGATCTGCCGTCGTCGCGGACGCTGATGGTGATGACCGCCGGCCCGGGCCGGGCGTTCCTCTCCTCGCACCCCGTGGTCGCGGTCGACCACCGCGGCATCCCGCTCAGCAGCGACATCGACTGCATGACCCGACTGGAACGCACGACGATCGCCAACAACGGCCTCGTCGACCGCGCCACGACGACGGACGCGCGGATCTCGCGCCTGTCCACGGCCGCGTCATCGGCCTCGGACGGGTGCACGGAGACGCTCACCCCCTACCAACTGAGTTTCGGGGCCGCGAACGCCGCCGCGGACCTCGAGTCCCTGCGGCAGCGCTGGGGCGTCGAACATCTCGGGCTCATCGGCACCGGTGAGGGTTCCGACGTCGTGCTCACCTACGCGTCCCTGTACGGCGGACGTGCCGGGCGGATCATCCTCGACACCCCGACCCCGTTCGGCGCGAACGCCCGGGATCGCGCACAGTCCCAGGCGCGGGGCGTCCAGGTGGCGCTCCAGGGCTTCGCACAGCGGTGCTCGGCGTTACCGGGCTGCGCGCTCGGGTCCAACGGGGTCGCGACGATGACCCGCATGCTGGGCAAGGCACGGGCGGGCGACCTCGAGTCGCTCTCCGACACGGCCGCGCTCGAGGCGATCACCACGACCCTGGCCCTGGCGCCGGACCGCCCGCAATCGTTGCTCGACCTCGCAGATGCCATCGCAGCTGCCGACCGCGGCCAGACCGCGGCGCTGGTCCGGCTCGCCGATCGCGCCGCGACCCTGCGGCTCCCCGACGGCGCCCTGGTGTCCCGCTGCAACGACGTGACCGGCCCGGTCGGACAGAACGAGGTGCCGGGTCTGGTGGACGCGTGGTCCAAGCAGAACCCCCTCACCGGCGCGAACAGTGCGCTGTCACTCGTTCGGTGCAACGGCTGGGCGTCGGGCAATCCGGTCCGACCACCCACGTCGCTGCCCGCCGACCCGTTGATCCTCAACGGGACGCGCGACCCGATCAACGGTGGCGAGGGAGCCAATGCTCTGGTGCCGCTGTTCATGAACGCCGAGGCCGAGCCGGTGACCGTCACCTGGGACGGCCTGGGGTATTCGGTCCTGGGACGCAGTGCGTGCGCCGCCGAGGTCGTCGCGGAGTACGTCGATCGGGCACCGCTGCAGGGTCCGACCCAGCGGGGCTGCCCCACCTGAGTCCCCAGACCACGCCGCACGGTTCTGAGCTCGGCGGCGCGCGTAGTACGGTTCGCGGGTGGCCAATCTCGACAGGTATCTCTATCCCCCGATGAGTGCTCAGCGGATCATCCCGATGGTCCTGTGGCCGATCAGCCTGCTCATGGTCGTGCACCGCTCGGTGTTCCTCGGGGTCAACGGTGACCGCACCGACGACTTCAAACCGGTGTACGCCGCGGCCTACAACTTTCTCAACGGCCTACCGGTCTACGGCGAGAACTACGCCACGGTCGACCCGCACTACCTCTACCCGCCGTCGGGCACCCTGCTGATGGCGCCGGTCGCGGTCATCGACTACGAGCGCGCCCGCTGGGCCTTCATCGCGGCGAGCGTCATCGCGCTGCTGATCTGCGCCTACCTGCTCACCCGCATGTTCGGGTTCGCGGTCAACTCGTGGGTCATGCCGACGGTCCTGTTCTTCTTCTTCAGCACCGAAACCGTCTCGCACACGCTGATCTTCACGAACTTCAACTCGTTCGTGCTCCTCGGCCTCCTCGCTTTCCTGATGCTGATGCTCAGCCGGCACGACTGGTGGGCGGGCGTGCCGATGGGCCTCACCCTCGCGGTGAAACCGGTACTGGCGCCGCTGATGCTGCTTCCGCTGCTCAACCGGCAGTGGCGGGTGTTCGCGCTCGCCATCGTGGTTCCGGTCGTCCTGACGATCGTCGCCTGGCCCCTGTCGGTCGACGCGAACGACTTCATCAGCCGGACCGTCCCGTACCTCGGCGAGGCGCGCGACTACTACAACAGTTCGATCGCCGGCAACGGCGCGTACTTCGGCGTCGCACCCTGGCTGGTACTACTGCTCCGCGTCGCGTTCGTCGCGATGGCCGCGTTCTCGCTGTGGTTCCTGTACCGCTACTACCGCAGGACCAACGAACTGCTGTGGATCACGGCATCGTCTGGGGTGCTGCTGTGCACGACCTTCCTCGTAGGTTCGCTCGGCCAGGGCTACTACTCGATGCTCCTGTTCCCGCTCCTGATGACGGTGCTGCTGCCCGGATCGCCGATGCGCAACTGGCCCGCCTGGCTCGGTGTCTACGGGTGCATGACCTTCGACGGTTTCTACTCCGACCGCTGGACGGCGTTCGGCTGGATGGTCGAGTACAACAAGGTCACCTGGGGTTGGTCACTCCTGATGATCGCGGTGTTCTGCTCGCTGCTGTTCCGCTATCTCGACATGAGGTCCGACGGGATGGCCGGCATGGTGCCGCCGGTCCGCTCGGAGACCGACGCGCCGAGCATCCCCGCCACCGAGACCACGACTTCCACGAGCGAGACCGTGGGCCTGTCGAAATAGTGCTGCCAAAGCCGGTCCGGCAGCGCGCTACCGTGGAGGACATGACCGACAGCACCCCGTCGACCGACGCCGAGAATCTCGCCGAACTCACCGACGAGCAGTGGCGGCAGCGCCTGACTCCCGCCGAATACCGTGTCCTCCGCCAGGCCGGCACCGAGGCGCCGTTCACCGGTGAATACACCGACACCAAGACGGTCGGCATCTACCGGTGCCGCGCCTGCAACACCGAACTGTTCCGTAGCGAGCAGAAGTTCGAATCGCACTGCGGCTGGCCGTCGTTCTTCTCCCCGCTCGCCGGCGACAAGATCATCGAGGTCGAGGACAACTCGTTGGGCATGCGGCGCGTCGAGGTGCTCTGCGCGAACTGCAAGAGCCACCTCGGCCACGTCTTCGCCGGTGAGGGCTACGACACCCCCACCGACCTGCGCTACTGCATCAACTCCATCAGCCTGACGCTGGAACCGGCCGAGTAGCGGCCGGTCCCGCGCTCTGCTCAGGGCAGGGCGTCGATCAGCGCCGGCACCTCGACCCGCGGTCCGGTGAAGAACGGGGTCTCCTCGCGCACGTGCATCCGCGCCTCCGTGGCGCGCAGATCACGCATGAGATCGACGATGCGGTGCAGCTCCGGCGCCTCGAAGGCCAGCAGCCACTCGTAGTCACCCAGCGCGAACGACGACACCGTGTTGGCGCGGACGTCCTTGTACGCGCGCGCTGCCTTCCCGTGGTCGGCGAGCATCTTGCGCCGCTCCTCGTCGGGCAGCAGGTACCACTCGTAGGACCGCACGAACGGGTACACGCAGATGTAGTTGCCGGGGTCCTCGCCCGCGAGGAACGCCGGGATGTGGCTCTTGTTGAACTCGGCGGGCCGGTGCAGCGCGACGTTGCTCCACACCGCGTTGCACGCCCGTCCCAGAACGGTCTCGCGACGGAACTTCGCGTAGGCGGCCTGGATCGGCTCGACGTCCTCGGCGTGCCACCAGATCATGAAGTCGGCGTCGGCGCGCAGACCCGACACGTCGTAGACACCGCGGACGACGACGCCGGTGTCCTCGAGGGACTTGAAGAAGTCCGCGGCGTCGGATTTGGCCTGATCGCGATCAGCACCCAGTTCACCTGGGCGGACCGCGAACACCGAGAACATCAGGTAGCGGATCGTCGAGTTGAGTTCTGCGTAATCCAAGCGGCTCATGGGTGCCATCGTGCCACCGGCGCCCACCCGGCGACCAGGCAGGTCAGCGGAGTCGGGTCACGTCAGATCTGCCAGCAGTTCGGCCGCCGCGCGACCGGCCCGGCCGATACATGCCGGCACCCCGACCCCGGCATACGACGACCCGGCCAAGGCCAGACGCGACGGCCGCGCGGCCAGCACCTGCGACATCGCGGCGAGGTGCCAGGGCGCATAGACCGGCAGTCCGTCGTCCCAACGCTGGACGTATGCGTCGACGACCCGCGACGACACCGGTGCGACACCGGCGGCGCGGCACACCTCGTCGAGGTCTTCGAGTGCCTCACGATGCAGCCGGTCGTCGACGCCGGGTTCGGTCGTCTCATCCGGTACCACCGCCTCGAACCTCCCGAACGACGCCCGCACCGAGACCGGCCGGTCCGCATCCGACAGATGCGCCCACTTCTGCGAGCTGAACGTGAAAGCCTTGGCGCGCAATCCTTCTCCGGTCCCCACCAGCACACCGGAGTGATCGGGCAGCTCGGTCCCCGGCGCGAGCGCGATCGACACCACCACCGACGAGGCGCCCCGGACCGCGCGCAACGGCGCAGACAGGTCCGGCGCGGACCGACCCAGTAGCTCCCCCGCCCGCCAGGCCGGCACGGCCAGGAGCACGGCGTCGTACGGTCGCGGGTCGCGAGCCGTACCGAAGACGAGCACCCACCCGGCCCCCGACGGAGTGACTTCGGTGACCGGACACGAGATCTCGGGTTCGACGCCGGCCGCGGTCCGCAGGGCGTCGAGGAGGACTTGGTATCCGCCCACGAGGGCGCCGAAGACCGGCCCCGAGGCCCCGGCCCCCGCGGCGATGAGGTCGCCGACGGCAGCGGTGAGCGACGGCGCGCCCGCGTCGAGGCGCGTGGCCAGCGCCGGTAGCGCCTCGCGGACCCCGATGTCGCCGGCGAGACTGGAGTACACACCCCCGAGCATCGGGTCGACGCTGCGCGCCACCACCGAGGGCCCGAACCGGTCGGCGACCAGCTGCCCGACCGACGTATCGGTCCCGGCTTCCCACCGCATCGAACGGTCGGGTTCACCGGACATGCGGTCGACGTCCTCGGGGTCGGCGAGACCGTCGACGACGGCCGGTCCGGCCGGGATGCCCATCAGCGCCGGACTTGGCAACGGATGCAACCGCTTACCCGACCACACCGCGGGACGGCGCGGCGTCGGCGAGACGATCCGGTCGGCGAGGCCTAGTTCGGTGACGAGTTCGAGCGCCTCGGGTCGCCGGACGATGAACGCCTCGGCCCCGACGTCGACGGTCCGACCGCCCACCGTCGTGGTGTGCAGGACCCCGCCCACCCGTCCGGAGGCCTCGAGCAGGTCGAGGTGCGCGTCGGGTCCGAGCGCACGACGAAGGCGGTAGGCGGCGGTCAGACCGGAGATCCCGCCGCCGACGATCGCGATTCGGACCCGCGGGGACATCAGAGGCTGTGGATCACTTCGACGGCCCGGGTCAGCACGTCCGGGTCGGTGCCGGGCAGCACGCCGTGTCCGAGGTTGAAGATGTGCCCGACCGCCCCGGCGGCGATCGCCCGGTCGCCATCGGCGACCACCCGGCGGACCTCGGCGTCGACGACGTCGGGACCGGCGAACAGCAGTGTCGGATCGAGGTTGCCCTGCACGGCCTTGCCCGGGCCCACCCGGCGCACGGCCTCCTCGAGCGGCACGCGCCAGTCGACGCCGATGACATCGGCACCGACATGCGCCATCGGGGCGAGCAGCTCACCGGTGCCGACGCCGAAGTGGATGCGCGGGACGCCGTACCCGGCGACCTCGGCCAGGACACGGGCGCTGTGCGGTGCGACGAAACGCTGGTAGTCGGCGGCCGACAGCATGCCCGCCCACGAGTCGAAGAGCTGGATCGCGTCGACCCCGGCCTCCAGCTGGACGCGCAGGAACGCGATGGTGATGTCGGCGAGACGCGCCATCAGCTCGGCCCACGTCTCCGGGTCGCCGTGCATCATCGCCTTGGTCCGCTCGTAGTTGCGGCTCGGGCCGCCCTCGATGAGGTACGAGGCCAGGGTGAACGGCGCTCCGGCGAAGCCGATCAGCGCCACCTGGTCCCCCAGCTCGCCGAGGAGTAGTTCGATGGCCCGCGCGATCGAGCCGACCGCTGCCGGTTCCAGCCGCGGGATGCGCGACACCGCGTCGGGCGAGCGCACCGGCTCGGCGATCACCGGCCCGGTGCCCGCGACGATGTCGAGGTCGATGCCGGCGGCCTTGAGCGGCACCACGATGTCGGAGAACAGGATCGCCGCGTCGACGTCGTGCCGGCGGACGGGCTGCATGGTGATCTCGCAGACCAGTTCGGCGTCGAAGCAGGACTCCAGCATGCCGTGATCGGCGCGGATGGCCCGGTATTCGGGCAGCGAGCGACCGGCTTGCCGCATGAACCACACCGGACGGCGTGACGGGGTCGCGCCGGTGGCCGCGGCGACGAGCGGCAGGTTCGACCTATGGACCCGGGTACCAGTTGCGTTCGACATCACCGCTTACTCTGCCATGCCCCTCGATCTGCGCACGGGTGGTCCTCGGCGCGCCTCCGCCGTGGCCGGGCACCCCAGCCCTACGGTCGAACGGTGACCTCTTCGGGAGCTCCGGACGAGCCTGCTGATTTCCGCGCGGCGGTGGAGTCGCTGCATGCTGCCCGGGTGCGCCGCGAGATCGAGGTCGGACCGATCCGGCCGCCGCAGCGCCTGGCGCCGTACAGCTACGCCGTCGGTGCCGAGGTGCGCCCGCCCGAGGACCTCGACGTGGTGCCCACGGATTCGCAGGGCAGCGCGTTCGGGCGCCTCATCCTGCTGTTCGATCCCGCTGGACAGGACGCGTGGAACGGCACCATGCGCCTCGTCGCGTTCCTCCAGGCGGAGGTGGAGGCCGCCTTGGCCATGGATCCGCTGCTGCCCGAGGTGGCCTGGAGCTGGCTCAGCGACGCCCTCGGCGTCCCGGTGGGCGCGACCGCCACCCCCGACGGTTCCGCCCACCGAGTCGAGGTGACCGCGCTCGGCGGCACCGTCACCTCCACGACGTCGGTCCGGTACGGCGACATCGCCGGACCTCCGCGCGCACATCAGCTCGAGGTGCGCGCCTCGTGGACCGCCCTGAGCTCGGACGGCCTGAACAACCACCTCGAGGCATTCTGCGACGTCCTCGCCTCCGCCGCCGGCCTCCCGCCGGTCGGGGTCACCGAACTCGGCGCGACGTGAACGACTCCGCCCCCGGGGATGCGGCCGAGCCGGACCCCGCGCCGGAGGTCACCCCGTTGCTCCGGCCGGCCGACGGCGTGCCCCCGGTACTGGCGACCGCCACCGAATTCGCCGACGCGGCAGCCGCTCTGGCAGCCGGCGACGGGCCGATCGCCGTCGACACCGAACGCGCGTCGGGCTACCGGTACTCGCAACGCGCCTATCTGATCCAGATCAAACGACGCGGATCGGGGAGCTTCCTGCTGGACCCGATCGGTGATCCCGGCGCGCTGGCGCCCGTCATCGACGCGATGCGCGGACCGGAATGGGTGCTGCACGCGGCCGATCAGGACCTCCCGTGCCTCCGCGAACTCGGTTTCGAGTGCGTCGAGCTGTACGACACCGAGCTGGCCGGACGCCTCCTGGGCCTGGCCAAGGTCAACCTCGCCGCGATGGTGGCGGAGTTCCTCGGGCTCGGACTCCTCAAGGGACACGGCGCCGCCGACTGGTCGCGCCGCCCGCTGCCCGACGAATGGCTGAACTACGCCGCGCTCGACGTCGAGGTCCTCGTCGAACTGCGCGACGCCATGGACGCCGCACTCGCGGAAGCGGGCAAGGACGGCTGGGCGCGAGAGGAATTCGCGTACGTCCTGGGCCGGCCACCGGCACCGCCGCGCACCGACCGGTGGCGCAAGACGTCGAACGTGCACACCGTCAAATCCACCCGCGCCCTCGCCGCGGTCCGCGAATTGTGGACCGCGCGTGAGGAACTGGCGCAGCGTCGGGATGTCGCGCCCGGACGTGTCCTGCCCGACACCGCCATCGTCAACGCCGCGACCGTGAACCCCCAGTCCATCGCCGAACTCACCAAGCTGCCGGTCTTTGGCGGCCCGCGCCAGCGCCGTCAGGCCGGGGTCTGGATGTCCGCGCTGCAGCGGGCGCGCGAGATCCCCGACAGCAAGCTGCCCTCGCGGAAGTCGACCGGACCGGGCCTGCCCCCGGTCAGCCGGTGGGATCAGCGCAACCCGGAGGCCGCGGCGCGGCTGCAGGCGGTCCGGCCGGTGCTCAAACAGATCGCCGAAGACCACACCCTGCCGGTGGAGAACCTCCTCGCACCCGATGTGGTGCGACAGCTGTGCTGGGACGGGTTGGCGGAACCGATCACGACCGAGGCGGTCGATGCACATCTGGCCGCCGCCGGCGCCCGCACGTGGCAGCGGACGCTCTGTGCGGAGGCCCTGACCGAGGCCTTCCTCGACGCCGCCCGACCAGGGCCGACGGCGGCCGCCGAGTAGATCGCCCAGCCCGACGAGACCCCCGGCCATCGCGCTGTGGCGCCGACCGTCGCGTACATTCGGGGGTCACGACCCGAATGCCATCACCCGAGTACGCGAGCCACCGGGAAGTCACCTCCGGTGTGCACACCACCTTCCGCGATGGGAGCAGTTCTGTGGCCACAGTCTCCGTCGGCATCGACTCCGACCTCGAACCGAGCGCAGCATGGGCGCTCGCCAGCAACCTCTCGCGCTTCGACGAGTGGATGACCATCTTCGGCGGGTGGCGCTCGCCGGTCCCCGACACGATCGCCGAGGGCACCACCATCTCCTCCCTCATCAAGGTCAAGGGCTTCCGCAATGTGATCCACTGGACCGTCACCGACTACGACGAGCCGCGGCTCATCGCGCTGTCGGGAACCGGCCGCGGCGGGGTGAACATCGATCTGGCGATGAAGGTCGACGAGATCGCCGACGGTTCGTACTTCGATCTGTCGGCCGAGTTGTCCGGCGGTCTGCTCAACGGCTCGGTCGGTAGGCTCGTCGCCAAGATCCTGGAATCCGATGTGCACAAGTCGATCTCGAACCTGGCGACACTGCGCTGAGTCGATCGGGGCCGACCTGACCCCTCTGCACCCTAACCCGAGGAACCACCAAACCGCTGGTCTGTGGGGTGCAAGCGACACCCTCCCTCCGCTCCCTGAGGTGCGAGGAGCGCCAGCGACGAGATGGTCCTATAGATTGTCAAGTGCTCCGAGGTCGGTGGTGAAGGCTTTGTAGAGTTCGCGGGCGACGTAGCGTTTGAGGCATCGGATGATTTCTTTCTT
>NZ_JAGRQM010000029.1:0-48216 GCF_018132775.1 Gordonia sp. SCSIO 19800
GTTGGGATAACCAAGCCCCTACGACCACATCAGGAGGATGTCCCAGTTACCAGCCCTTCCAGCTATTACTAGGAGCGCCCGGAGCTTGCGGAGGGCGCGCCCTCACCCCTTGCTCCCTGAGGAGCGCCCGGAGCTTGCGGAAGGCGCGCCCTCACCCCTTGCTCCCTGAGGAGCGCCCGGAGCTTGCGGAAGGCGCGTCACGAAGGGTTCAGCAACTCCGGCCCGTTGTTGGCGACGCGGTTGACCAGCGGGGCGACCTCGCGGATCGCGATCGCATCGACCAGCGACTCGGCGGGTGGGGCGAACAGCTCATCGGGTGCCCGGCCGTCCGGGTCGAGCCAGGCATCCCAGTGCTCGTACGGCATGATCAGCGGCATCCGGTCGTGGACGTCGCGCAGCTCCCCGACCGCGTCGGTGGTGAGGATGGAACAACTGAGCAGCGGCTGGGCGGCCTTCTCGGACGACTCGGGGTCGGTCTTGGGGTGCCAGACCGACCACAACCCGGCCATGAAGAGCCGGGTCCCGTCCTGCGGCGACATGAAGAACGGGATCTTGGTGGGTTTGCCCTTGCTGTCGGCCGGACCCTTCTTCCACTCGTACCAGCCGTCCATCGGCACGAGGCAACGCCGCGACTTGACCGACGAACGGAACGAACTCTTCTCCGCGGCGCTCTCGGCGCGCGCGTTGAACAGCAGCGGCCCCTTCCCGACCTCCTTGGCCCACGGCGGCACCAGCCCCCAGCGCATCGCGCGGACGCGGAGCAGCGGATCGTCGTCGGGATCGTCGGGCGAGTGTCGCTTGACGACGGTCATCACGGTCGTGGTGGGCGCGACGTTGTAGTTCACGCCCGGTGACCGGGGCGCCGCGTCGAGATCGGTGGAGTCCGCACCCGCCGGCTGGGGTACCTCGTTGACCGCATCGATCTCGGCTGCCAGCTTCGCCGGGTCGGTGGTCACCGCATAGCGTCCGCACATGGTGTCCATGCTGCCCTAGTGGGTGCCCCGCCACCGGGATGAGTGGCCGTTCCGACAGCCGACGATCAGCCGACGGCGATGTCGGCGACGACGGCCTCGGTGACGGACACCAGATCGGCCGGGGCCAGCTCGATCTCGAGCCCGCGCTTGCCGGCGCTGCACAGCACCCGGTCGAAATGCGTGGCCGAGGAGTCGACGACGGTCGGCAACAGGGTCCGCTGGCCGACCGGGGACACGCCGCCGAGAACGTAGCCGGTGGTCCGGGTGACCGCCTTGGCGTCGGCCATCTTCGCCTTCGACGCGCCGAGTGCGGCGGCCGCCGATTTGAGCGACAGCTTGGCCGGCACCGGGACCACCGCCACCGCCAGGCCGGGCCGGTCCCCGCCAAAGAGTTCGATGACCAGCGTCTTGAAGATCTGCTCGGCACGGACACCGAGGGTTTCGGCGAGGGCGGCGACCGCCTCCGCGCCGTAGGCCTCCGATCGGGGGTCGTGCGCGTACCGGTGCACCGAGTGGTCGATCCGGGCGCGTTCGAGCGCGGCGATCGCCGGGGTGGACGCCATGGTCGGTTACCTCCTGGTCGTGAGCGGGGTAGCGGCTGCGCGCGTGCGCACGAGGCCGCGGTGATCCGGGCCGAGACGATCGCGGGGGCGGGCCGGGAACAAACCGCGCGGTGCGCTCTGTTGGGACTGATCGGACAACGGACGTATGAAGACGGACACGAAGGAGGTCAGAGGCATATGAGCACAGCGGCCGTGATGGAGCTCCCGCAGCGCGTCGAACCGAGGCCTCTCTCGGTGGGGGACGGGTCGGTAAGCTTGATCGACAACATCTCCGTGATGCCTCCCATCGAAGGGATCGTAGTGTCCGACACAGAAGCATCCGACACAGAGTCACCCGATGCCGGCCGTACCGGGACCGCCAAGGCGCCTCGCCGGGCCGATCCGAACGAGTCGCCGGAACAGCTGACCGAGCGGTTCGAGCGCGACGCGCTGCCGCTGCTCGACCAGATGTACGGTGCCGCGCTGCGGATGACCCGCAATCCCGCCGACGCCGAGGACCTGGTCCAGGAGACCTACATCAAGGCGTTCACCGCGTTCGCGTCGTTCCGGGAGGGCACCAACCTCAAGGCCTGGCTCTACCGGATTCTCACCAACACCTACATCAACGGCTACCGCAAGAAGCAGCGTCAGCCCGCGCAGTACCCGACCGACGAGATCACCGACTGGCAGATCGCGGCGACCGCCGAGCACACCTCGCAGGGGCTGCGGTCGGCGGAGATCGAGGCGCTCGACGCCCTCCCCGACGACGAGATCAAGGCCGCGCTGCAGGAATTGCCGGAAGACTTCCGGATGGCCGTCTACTACGCCGATGTGGAAGGCCTGCCGTACAAGGAGATCGCCGAGATCATGGACACCCCGATCGGTACCGTCATGTCCCGACTGCACCGCGGTCGCCGTCAGCTGCGCGAGCTGCTGGCCGACGTCGCGCGTGAGCGCGGGTTCAATCGTTCCGCACGTGCGGCGGCGGATGCGGAGGTGGCGCGATGAGCGACGTCGATCCGGAGCTGACCCAGCTCGACTGCTCGGCCGTCATCGCCGATGTCTGGCTCCTGCTGGACAACGAGTGCGACCAGAACGCCCGGGAACGACTCCAGGGCCATCTCGACTCCTGCCCGTCGTGCCTGGCGCACTACGGCATCGAACAGCAGCTCAAGGCGCTCGTCAACCGGAAGTGCGGCGGCGACCAGGCGCCGCAGAGCCTGCGCGACCGTCTGCGCATCGAGATCCGCAAGACCGTGATCGTGCACGAGGTCTCCGAATCCGATCGCTGATCGCGTCGAGAACACACGAAAAAGCCCGGGCGGCCTGTGAAGGCCGTACCCGGGCTTTTTGGCTTGCTCGCTCGCCGAGACCGCGTGGTGCGGTGATCAGGCGTTGGGGCGCTTGCCGTGGTTGGCAGCGTTCTTCTTACGAGCACGCTTCTTGCGTCCGCGCTTTCCCATGACGCATCTCCTTCATTGCGGGGCGGGCGCCGTGGGACCGGGCCCGCCGTGTACTGGTTCAGCTGTGCTGAGACAACCCTGGCATCGGCCGGGGAGGACATCCCTGGTGTCATCCGGGGAAGACATCCCTGGTGATCGGGACATCACAGTGTCTCAGGGATTCTTCCACGTACCAAAAACACCTCTGCTGACGCCCCCGGCACCGGGCCCTCCGGGTACGACGCCGTGGGCTAATTTGGGTGCATGGCAGAAGACGTTGTGGCAGAGATCGTCGCGAGTGTCCTCGAGGTGCGCGTCGCCGCGGGGGAGCAGATCGAGGTCGGCGACACCCTGGTCCTGCTCGAGTCGATGAAGATGGAGATCCCCGTGCTGGCCGAGGAGCCGGGCACGCTCGCCGAGGTCAAGGTCGAGGTCGGCGACGTCATCCAGGCCGGCGATGTGATCGCCGTCTACGAGTAGTGAACCGGCCCCGGCCCGTCGTCGCCCCCGTGTCCTGAGATGTCCACCCTCTCCGACCTGCTCGCCGAACACACCACGCTGTCCGACTCGGCAGCCGCGCATCTGCAGCGCCTCGTCGCCGAATGGCAACTGCTCGCCGACCTCTCGTTCGCCGACCTACTGTTGTCGGTGCGCACGGAGGCGGCCGCGGTCGTCACGGTCGCGCAATGCCGTCCCAACACGGCCTCGACGGTCTTCCCGACCGACGAGGTCGGCCGCGTCATCGACACCGAAGCCCATCCACAGGTGTTGCGCGCCTTCACCTCCGCCCGCATCCTGCGCGACGAGGACCCCACCTGGTTCGGCGCGACGGCCATGCGGCAGGAAGCGGTTCCGGTCGGCTTCGACGGCGAGGTGATCGCCGTGGCGACCCGAGCTGTCGACCTCACCCACCCGCGCCTGCCGTCGCCGCTCGAACTCGCTTATCAGGACTCGGCCGACGACCTGTGCCAGATGGTCGCCGACGGCACCTTTCCGCACGAGGAGGGGAATCCGCGCGGGCTGTCGACGCCCCGCGCCGGCGACGGTTTCGTCCGTCTCGACGGACAGGGCCTCGTCACCTACACCAGCCCGAACGCGCTGTCGGCCTTCCACCGGATGGGGTGGACCGCCGAACTCAATCACACCCGCTTGTCCGACGTCGTCAAGCAACTCATCACCGAACCGTTCGAGGCCGACGACGTCGCACTGATGCTCGACATCGCGGCCGGCGTCGCCGAGATCCCGACCGGCCCCTACCGCGACATCGGGATGCGCGTGGAGGCAGACGCCCGCCGCGCGACGGCCCTGATCCGCGCCGTGCCGCTCCGTCCGCGGGGCGAGACGACCGGAACCGTCGTCCTGATCCGGGACGTCACCGAGGTCAAGCGACGCGACCGCGCACTCATCAGCAAAGACGCCACCATCCGCGAGATCCACCACCGGGTGAAGAACAACCTGCAGTCGGTCTCGGCGCTGTTGCGACTACAGGCGCGGCGCACGTCGAACTCCGATGCCCGCGAGGCGCTCAACGAGGCGGTGCGCCGAGTGGCCTCCATCGCGCTCGTCCACGAGTTGTTGTCGGGCAGCGTGGACGAGGAGGTCGACCTCGACGAGGTCGTCGATCGTCTGGTCCCGATCCTGGTCGATGTCGCGTCGGGGGAGGCGAGGGTGGCTGTGCGCCATCGCGATCGGCTCGGCGTGCTGACCGCCGAACTCGCGATGCCGCTGGTGATGGTCCTCACCGAACTCATCCAGAACGCGATCGAACACGGCTTCGACGGCGCGCCGCACGATGACGCCGAGATCGCGGTCGTCGCCGAGCGGGATGTGCGCGGCCTTCGAATAGCGGTCCGCGACAACGGTTCCGGTCTTCCGGAGCATTTCGATCTGGCCACGTCCGACCATCTCGGCCTGCAGATCGTCAAGACCTTGGTGTCCATCGAACTGGGCGGTGAACTCGATGTCCGGTCCAATCCGGGTGGCCCGGGAACCGAAGTGGGTGTCTACATTCCGCTACGCTCGTGAGCCGTGGTCGCGGACCGCATTGTCTGACAGCGGTTTCCGCCGGACAGTGGGGACGAGTGCACGAAAAAACCCGGCCGTGGCCGGGTTTCTTCGAGTCCGGGACGACGCCGGCCGTCGAGGCCTAGACGCTGCTCCGGGTACGCGTACGTGCGGTACGGCGCTTGAGTGCGCGTCGCTCGTCCTCGCTCATGCCGCCCCACACTCCGGCATCCTGGCCGGACTCGAGGGCCCACGACAGGCAGTCGGCGGTGACGGGGCACCGCGCGCAGACGAGCTTCGCGTCGGCGACCTGTGCGATGGCCGGGCCGCTGGTCCCCACGGGGAAGAACAGTTCCGGATCCTCGTCGCGACAGATGGCCTTGTGACGCCAGTCCATTCCACTACTCCTTCGGGCGCGTTCGCACCACTCGATCGTCTTGCTGGTGATTGTCGGCTGTAACTCTCAGTTCACGCGGCGCACCAAATGTTTCCGCGTTGTTGCTTGTGAATACTTTCACGAATCGGGCCGAAGTCAATGGGTTTGCTTCACACGTGGGCAACATCACGTCGCCCGCCTAGCACTCCGGTCGCGGACTCCCGAAGGGGGGTCCGGGCACTTTGTCTCACGGCCTTGTTGTAGCCTACGCGTCTCGCGGCGGTACTGTCGACGACTTTCTGCAGGTCGGGACCCCGTCGCCGGTGAAAACGCTCGTGACGTGGCCGGACGCCGAGGGTAGTGTTCACCACATGCGCCGACGATGTTGATCCACACCGCCCCGGCGGCCCCACCGCAGGCTGACAGCCGCGGCGGTGGGCTCCGCCCTCCTCGAAGACCTCATCCCGCTCTATCCGCTGTACGCCGTCCTGTTCGCCGACCCCGGGATCCCGGGCGCCGGGCTCGGGCCCGCCGAGATCTCGGCGCTGTTCGTCATCTGGTCGGTGTCGTCGGTGATCGTCGAGGTCCCCACCGGTGTGCTGGCCGACCGCGTGTCCCGACGCAAGCTGCTGGTCGCCGGTCCGCTGATCACCGCGTCGGGTTTCGCGCTGTGGACGGTGGCGCCGTCGTTCGTCGCCTTCGCCGCCGGATTCGTCCTGTGGGCCCTCGGTGGAGCGTTGCGGTCCGGCACGACACAGGCGCTGGTCTACGACGAGCTGAACCGGCTGGGGCGCTCGCAGGACTACGCCCGACTGACCGGGCTCATGCGGGCGGCCGGGGCCGTCGGAGTGATCGGCGGCACCGCGGCGGCCGCACCGTTGTTCGCGTGGGGCGGTTACGACGCCGTGGGCGCCGCCAGCGTCGTCGCCTGCGTGTTGTGTTCGGTGATGTCGGCGATGCTGCCCGAGAAGGCTCGGGAGGCCGCCGATCCACCGGAACCCGAGGACGCGGACCCCGACCTCGGTTGGCGGGAGATCGTCCGCCACGGCTGGGGCTCGGTGCGGACGCAGCCGGTCGCACGGCGCATGTTGCTGCTGGGCGTGGCGCTGACCTGGGTCGCGGCGCTCGACGAGTATCTCCCGTTGCTGATCGCGTCGTTCGTGGTCGACGCCGCCGCCGAGCCCGATCCGGCGGCGGTCGCGCTGCTCATGATCGTGGTGTCGGCCGGTGACATCGGCGGCGCGCTCGCGGCGGGGCGGTTCCGGTCGGTCGACGCGATCGGGCCGGCGGTGGGGGTGGGCGCGGTCGTGTTCATCGGGTCAGCGCTGTGGGGGCACCCGGTGGGGGCCGCGGGCGTCGCGACGGCGTTCGGGATCCTGGGGTGGGCGCGTGTCGTGGCCGACGCCGAGCTGCAGGACCATCTGAGTTCGGCATCGCGGGCCACCGTCACCTCGCTGGCCGGGATGGGCGAGGAGGTGGTCGCGATCCTGGCCTTCGCCGGCTGGGCGTTGGGGTCGACATGGCTGGGTCCGGCCGGGCTCTTCGTGGCGGCGGCGCTGCCCTACGTCGTGATGTCGGCGGTGCTGATCGGCGGTGCGATGACCGTGAGGGCGTCGCGGCGATGACGAAAACGTATGTCGCGGAAGGCCCCGATGTAGTCGCCGTCCATCTGGACGTCGATGGGGGCCTCCGCGCGGAAGCACACCTCGTCGACGTCGTCATCCCGAAAGAGGTGGCGTGCCTTGGGATCTGCCTGTGACAGGAGTCGCGTCGCCAGTGGGAGGTTACGGAACACGCCGGTGGAGGTCGCCACGAACACCCCCAGGCCGGTGTGGAAACCGGTGCCGGGGTTGGTTCGGATCTCACGCGGTCCCAGATAGGTCCACGGGCTGGTGTTGGACACGAAACCGTAACGCGCGCCGACGATCCGGTCCCGGCCGGGGATCTCGACGTCGAACGTGGCCGACGAACCGGACTGCTTCAGGAAGCTGGTGATCGTGGTCCACAGGTATCGGGCCGGCGTCGCGGTCTTGCCCGCGTGCCGCTTGTCCTCCATCGCGTGGATGACAACCGCGTCCATGCCCATGCCCGTGTTGAACAGGAACCAGCGGTCGTCGGTGTGGCCGAGTCCGATCCGGCGACTGCGTCCCGCGTCGAGGAGGGTGATGATCTGCTGTGTCGCGAGCAGCGGGTCGGGATCGATCCCCAGCGTGCGCGCGAAGACGTTGGCGCTACCGCCGGGGATCACGGCCAGGGCGGGCCGCCGCCGGTCGGGATCGCTGCTCGACGGCGGGTCGAGCAGTCCGTTGGCGGCCTCGTTCACCGATCCGTCGCCGCCGTGCACGATGACGGTGTCGAAGTCCTCGGCCGCGGCGCGCGCGGCGAGCTCGAACGCATGCCCGCGGTGCGTGGTGAGTTCGACGTCGAGGTGGAAATGCGCGCTCAGGGTGTGCGCCAGCGCGTCGCGGCCGGCCGGACTGGTCGCGGTGGCGAACGGGTTGACGATGAGCATGACACGCACGACACCCGAGGATATGGGGTCGTCGCCGCCCGCGCGTAATCGCGCGGATGTGTACGGCGCCATCGCTCCGGTGCGCACACCCGCGGAGGTCCGCGCGAGAGGACCAAATATCCTGGGACGGTGAGCACCGAGAACGGCCGTCCGGAGTCCGACACCGATCCGTTGGTGACCCCGCGCCAGATCAAGATCGCGGGTGCGGTGACCACGCTGCAGGGTCTGGCCGGTGTTGCGGTCGCGGTGATCCTGGTCGTGCGCGGCCTGGCCGGGCACGAGGAGACCACCATCAGCGGCTACGGCACCGCGGCCTGGTTCGGCATCATCGGCGGGGGAGTACTGGTCGGCGGTCTGGCGCTGCTCTCGGGGCGGCGGTGGGGACGCTCGATCGCCATGGTGGCGCAGATCCTGCTGCTGCCGGTGGCGTATTACCTGTTCACGAGCGGATGGCCGGTGTTCGGCGTGCCGCTGGCGCTCGCGGCGCTCGCGGTCCTGGTGATGCTGTTCAGTCCGGCGTCCATGAGGTGGCTCGCCGACGAGCTCGAACCCGAGCGCTGACATCCTCCTCCGGCCGGTTCTCCTCCGTCCGGGTACGCCGCGCAGCCGAGGTGGACTCTCATCCGACGATCCACGCCCGGGCGGTCGTACAGTAGGGCGCATGACGCGCATCCTCGCGATTGCCAATCAGAAGGGTGGGGTCGCCAAGACCACCACGGTGGAGTCCCTCGGTGCCGCCCTCGCCGATCTCGACGTCTCGGTCCTCGTCGTCGATCTCGACCCGCAAGGGTGTCTCACCTTCTCGCTCGGGCACGATCCCGATCAGCTCACCTCCTCGGTCCACGACGTGTTGCTCGGTGACGAGGAGATCGCCGATGTCCTGCTCGACACCGAGGACAAGGTCACCTTGCTGCCGGCGACCATCGACCTGGCCGGCGCCGAGGCGCTGCTGTTGATGCGCCCGGGGCGGGAGTATGCCCTCAAGCGTGCACTCGCGGAGGTGAGCGAGGACTTCGACGTCGTGATCGTCGACTGCCCGCCGTCGCTCGGCGTCCTCACGCTGAACGGTCTCACCGCGGCCGACGAGGTGATCGTGCCGCTGCAATGTGAGACGCTCGCCCATCGCGGCGTCGGACAGTTGTTGCGCACCGTCCGGGAGGTCCAGCAGATCACCAACCCGAACCTCACGATGCTGGGTGCGGTGGCCACCCTCTTCGACGCCCGGACCACGCACAGCCGCGACGTTCTCGCCGACGTCGCCGATCGGTACGACCTGCCGGTGCTCGACCCGCCCATCCCGCGCACAGTGCGTTTCGCCGAGGCCTCCGCCTCCGGGACGTCGGTCATGCGGGGCCGAAAGAACAAGGGCGCGACG
This sequence comes from Gordonia sp. SCSIO 19800, assembly GCF_018132775.1. Lineage (NCBI taxonomy): Bacteria > Bacillati > Actinomycetota > Actinomycetes > Mycobacteriales > Gordoniaceae > Gordonia > Gordonia sp. SCSIO 19800. The sequence continues at coordinate 9,226 of NZ_JAGRQM010000029.1, forward strand.
GCATATCGCGCGCTCGCCGAGAATCTGTGGAAGCACTGGGAGGCGGGCGCCGAGGTCGGCACCTTCGAGGTCTGACAGTCGGGTCTGCGGTCGGGGGCCGTGGGGGTCAGCCCGGGCCGAAGGCCTCGATCCGGGGTCCGTGCTGTTCGACGACGATGTCGCCGAGGACACGCAGACTCACCACGGGCGCGGCCGGTTCGCTCCGGGCGAGCGGGATGGACCGGATCTCCCGGCCGGTCGCGACGTCGCGGACGCTGATCCCGGTGGTACTCGGCAGCAGGAGTTGTCCCGCCATCATCTGGCCGGGTCCCAATGTGCCGGGGACCTGGTAGATCGGATTCAGTGTCTGGGCATTCAGGACGACGGTCGCCTTCCCGGTCCAGTAGGTGACGATCCCGTCGGAGGAGATCGGGGCGCTGCCGGCGGGTGGCGTCGAGTCGCCGGCGACGGTGTTGGTCCCCGCTGCGTTCGCGTCGGTGTCGAACCGGCGGATCGCCGGCCCGCTCTCGGCGTCGAACGTGGGCGGTTCGGCCGGTGCGGCGCCACCGTCGTACACGGCGATCCCCGACGACGACATCGCGATGACCACGGGCGGCGGTCCGCTCACGTCGCCGGTGATGAGGGTCGACCCGTACTGTTCGACCTTCTCGTCGTCGCCGAGTACCGCGCCGAGGACCGTGAGCCGATACCCGGGGTCGTCGGCGCAGCGTTCGACGACGGCCACCCGGTCTCCCGACACCACCGACGAGAACAGCTCGCAGTCGACGCGATCGGGCGCGTCCTCCGGTCGGACCGGCGCCTCGACCCGGCCGTATTCGATTCCGCGAACGAGATTGGAACCCCAGGTCTCCATCCGGCGGGGGCCCTGCGCGACGACGTACCCCGAGTCGGTCGCGAGCCGGACCTCCGGGTCGGCGTCGCTGGTGCGGGCGCCCTTCCGGCTGCCGGTGCCCGCATCGAGCGCGGTCACCTCCGAGCAGCCGCGGCTGTTGCGGTACACGGCCAGCGCCAGATCGGCGCTCCCGGTCCAGGCGGTGCCGACCGCACACAGGTCGAGATCGCGGCTGTACGACCAGAGTTCGCGACCGGTGGCCGGGTCGTGCCCGACCACCCGTCCGCCGTTCCCGGTGACGACGGCGGAGGTGCCGATGGCCGGGGCGCGGGTGGCGTCGGAGTCGGCCCGCCAGCGCGCGACGAAACTCGCGGGCACGGACTGTGCCGGCTGCACCGCGGCGGGTTCGGCCGCGGCCGGCACGCTCGCGGTGTGGCGAACCGGGCTGAGGGCCCAGGCGGTGACGCACAGGGCCGCGACGACGACCACGATGGCCGCGGTGACCGCGAGATCGATCGGGCGGCGCCGTTCGGGCCTGACTCGTGCCACGCGGGTCAGCCGGTGGTCAGTCGGCGACAGCTGCCGTGGACTCCGACGCGCCGGCGTCGGACGCGGCGGTCTGCTCGCCGGCGGGCTTGCGGTTGGCGCCACCTCGACGGCGACGACGGCGGCGCGGCTTCGCGGTGCCGTCAGCGGCAGGCGTTCCGGCGTCGGCGCCGGACTCGGTCGTCGTGGTCTCGGTTGTCGTGGTCTCGGCGGCCGATTCGGTGGACGTCCCATTGGCGTCCGTCTGCCCGCCCCGGGTGCGACGGCGAGTGCGGGTCGAGCGCTTGCGCGGCTCGCGGTCCGCGCGCGTCTCCCGCGTCTCGTCGGGGTCGCGCGGCGGCTTGGCGGCGGCGATCCGCCCCGTCTTCGACTCGTCGATCGACAGGTCCGACCGGAGGTGTTCCGACGTCGAGTAGGTCTCCGGCGGATCGGGGATACCTAGATTCAGCGCCTTGTCGATGAGCTCCCAGCGGTGCAGCTCATCCCAGTCGACGAGGGTCACCGCGATGCCCGTGCGCCCGGCGCGACCGGTACGGCCGATGCGGTGCACGTAGGTCTTGTCGTCTTCGGGGCACTGGTAGTTGATGACATGGGTGACGTCGTCGATGTCGATGCCGCGGGCGGCCACGTCGGTGGCGACCAGCACGTCGATGGTGCCGTCGCGGAACCGCTTGAGCGCCTTCTCGCGGGCGACCTGGCTGAGATCGCCGTGGACCGCGCCGACCTTGAAGCCGCGCTCGGCGAGATCGTCGGCGACCTTCTGCGCGGTGCGCTTGGTGCGGGTGAAGATCATCGTCGCGCCGCGACCCTCGGCCTGCAGGATGCGGGCGACGAGCTCGGCCTTGTCCAGCGCGTGCGCCCGGTAGGCGTACTGCTTGGTGCGGTCGTGGACCGCGGAGTCGTTGGCGTTCTCGGCCCGGATGTGGGTCGGCCGGTTCAGGAACGTGCGGGCCAGGGTGACGATCGGACCGGGCATGGTCGCCGAGAACAGCATCGTCTGACGAGGCGTCGGTAGTGCGGACATGATGCGCTCGATGTCGGGCAGGAAGCCGAGGTCGAGCATCTCGTCGGCCTCGTCGAGAACCAGGATCGACACCTTGCCGAGGACGAGGTGGCCCTGCTGGGCGAGGTCGAGGAGCCGGCCCGGGGTGCCGACCACGACATCGACGCCGGACTGCAGCTCGGCGATCTGCGACTCGTACGGACGGCCACCGTAGATCGAGGTGACCTTCAGGGGACGCTTCGTGCCATCGGCCAGGGTGACCTCGAGCGACGGCGCCGCCACCTGGAGATCGCCGGTCACCTGCACGCACAGCTCGCGCGTGGGCACGATGATCAGCGCGCGGGGCGTGTTGTCCAGCGGACGGACCCCGGACTCCTCGGCATGGGCGAGCCGGTGCAGCAGCGGGATGCCGAAACCGAAGGTCTTGCCCATGCCGGTGCGGGCCTGGCCGATGAGGTCGTGGCCTTCGAGCGCCAGCGGCAGGGTCAGTTCCTGGATCGCGAAGGTGTGGGTCTTGCCGTCTGCGGCGAGGGCCGAGACGATACGGTCGTCGACGCCGAGCTCGGCGAAGGTGGGGGCGGTGTGGGTGTCGTCGACGATGGTCGTCTGCACGGCGGAATCGCTCATGTGCGGTTGTGTGCCTTTCTGGGCCGGTCTGCGCGCGATGTGTTTCGGTGCGCGCACGGAGAAGGCTCGAAAGTGCACGCGCATATGTCGTAGTGGCACCGGGGATGTGACCGGGTATCGCGAGGAACTCGCAGTTCGGCGAGCAACGCCGTCGTCACATCCACACGCTCGCGCCGGCGAGCACGCGCTCCACGCGCAGCTCAGCGGACAAGCGACGGGGGGTCCCGTCGGAGTGCACCGCCGTCGAGTGTACTTGGTGCCCCGCGGCGGCCCGCTACCATCACCTCATGGCGCCTGCATCCGACCCGTCCGAGTCGACCCCGTCACCTGCGACGTCCACCTCGGTGGCGTCGGCCGAGATGCGGGATTCGGCGATCGGGAAGCTGTTCGCCGTGCTGCTCGCCGGCGAATTCGCCGCGTTCCACCGGCTCATCGAGGAGTCGGCGATGGCGCCGGATGTGCCCAGCCGCATCGCGATCGCCCGGATGGCGGCCTCCGAGGTCGGCCACTTCGACCGGCTCGCCGAGCGGGTGGAGGCGATGACCGGCCTCGGCGTCGCGGAAGCCGTCGAGCGCTACCGTTCGGTGTTCGATCAGTATCACCGCGCGACGACGCCGAAGACCTGGTACGAGGCGCTGGTCAAGGCGTATGTCGGCGACGGACTCGCGGCCGACTTCTACGCCGAGCTCTCCGACATGCTGCCGCCGGACTCGCAGGCCGTGATGGCCGAGGTGATGTCGGAAACCGCCAACTCCCAGTTCGCCCGTGAACAGGTCCGGGCGGCCGTCGAGGCCGACCCGTCGATCAAATCGGCCCTGGTGTTGTGGGGCCGCCGGCTGCTCGGCGAGGCCATCACCCATGCGCAGTGGGTTCTCGCCGCCGAGGAAGAGGTCACCGATCTGCTCTTCGCCGGGGCCAGTTCGCTGACCGGCGTCGCCGGGTTCTTCGACGTCGTCGCCGGCAAACACGCCGAGCGGATGGCCGACCTCGGCCTAGCCTGAGCCGGACCTGACCACGGCGGAGTCGGCCGACGGTGTTTCGCTCTGAGCGGAGTGGCTGTCCCGCCGCACCCCGGCTGCACTAGCCTTGTGCGGCAAGCGTTGACAGACACCGAGGAGGGCGGCACATGGCCGTGGAAGTGAAGATCGGCATCACCGACAGCCCGCGGGAGCTGACCATCGCGTCGACCCTGACCAGCGACAAGGCCTTCGCCGAGGTCGAGGCGGCACTGGGTGGCAAGCAGCAGCTGTTGTCCCTCGTGGACGACAAGGGCGCCCGCTACCTGATCCCGGTCACCAAGATCGCCTATGTCGAGGTGGGCGCGTCGGAGAACCGCCGCGTCGGATTCGGTTCCTGACCGGCCGCGCAACCAGATCGACGAGAAGGGGCCTGTACGCCGGATGGCGTGCAGGCCCCTTCTCGTGTCGCAAGTGGTTCAGGCAGTGCCGTTGACAGTCGGCCCGCTCGCTTCGCTCCCGGCGCCGGTCGCATCCGGCTGCGCGTCGGCCACACTCGGCTCGACAACCGGCTGCGCGTCAGCCGACGCCGTCTGTCGCGGGAAGTGCGACAACCCGCCCCAGAGGAGGGCGACCGTGGTGTCCACGGCGGTCTGCTTGTCGACCGGGCGCTTGGCCTCGAGCCAGTAGCGGGCGTTGACCTGGCTGGCACCGACGAGCCCCGACGCGAGCATCCGCGAACGGTACGGATCGAGACCGGAATCGTGCATGACCAGGCCGTACACGGCGTCGACGCACGCCTCGGTCGCGCCCTCCACCCGGCGGATGACGGCGGGATCGGAGGCGTCGGAGGAGAAGATCAACCGGTAGCCCGAGTTGTCCTGATCGATGAAGTCGAAGAAGGCCTGGACCGCGGCACGGACGCGCTTGCGGTTGTCGGTGGTCGTCCGCAGGGCGGTGTTGACGTCGCTGACCAGCTTCTCGGCGTGGCTGTCCACGACCGCGATGTAGAGGTCGAGCTTCGACGGGAAGTGTTGATACAGAACGGGTTTGCTCACTCCCGCGTGCACCGCGATCTCATCCATGCCGGCCGCGTGGTAGCCGCGTTCGACGAAGATCTCACTGGCCGCGTCGAGCAACTGCATACGTCGTGCGCTGCGCGGCAGGCGAGTGCTGCGGCCGGGCACGGCGGACGCGTTGGTTGCGGTCGACATGCCCAAGAGAGTACTCGGCGGAGCTTCCTGCGCAGTATCGGTGGTCTGCTGTGAGAAAGTTGACCGGTGAGCCGCACAGAGGACGGTGGCCCCGGGTCCGAGCGTGGCCGGGTGCGTGCCAAGGATGTCGGCCCGAGATCGTCGGGACGCCCCAGACCGGACCAGCCGCTACGAGCGCGCTGGGACCCGACCGACGACAGCGGACGTCCCCGCGTCGACCGCGATGCCCAGCCGGAATACAAGAAGCAGTCGGCGCTCGGGCGGTTCGTCTCGACCTATGGGTGGCGTGCCTATGCGATCCCGGTGCTCACGATCCTGACGATCGCGCTGATCGTCGTCACCATCCGGGACGGCCGGACCGATGCGCTCGAGCCGGCGGCGGCCGCCAGCCCCGACTCCGCGGCGCGCAACACCGACATCAGCAAGGAGACCCGCCCGATCGGTGCCCCCACCGGCGACATCCAGGCGGCCGCGCTGCCCGCCGGGACGCTGCCCCAGGGCGGCCCGTTCACCGACCGGGCCCGCAAGACGTTCCGGGTCCTGCGCGGCGGCGGTCCGCCCGTCGGCACCGGCGGGCAGGTGTACACCTACACGGTGGAGGTGGAGAACGGCCTCAACCCGCAGGACTACGGCGGTGACCCGACCTTCGCGAAGATGGTGGACACGACGCTCGCCAACCCGCGCAGCTGGATCGGCGACGGCCGCGTGTCCTTCCGCCGTGTCGACCGCGGCGAACCCGACCTCCGCATCTCGCTCACCTCGACCGGCACCACCCGCGAGTTGTGCGGCTACCAGATCCGCCTGGAGACCTCGTGCTATTACCCGCCGCAGGCGCGGGTAACGCTGAACGAAGCCCGATGGGTGCGCGGTGCGCTGTCCTATCAGGGTGACGACGTCGCCTACCGGCAGTACCTCATCAACCACGAGGTCGGTCACGGCATCGGCTACGAGGCGCACGAGGCGTGCCGCGAGGACGGCGCGCTCGCGCCGATCATGATGCAGCAGTCCTTCGGCGTCGCGAACTCCGAGATCATGGCTCTGGACCCACAGATGAAGGCCAACCGGACCTTTGTGTGCCGTCCCAATCCCTGGCCGTTCCCCACCCGCTGACCGGGAATGCCGCCGCGGACTCATCCGTTGTGCCGGGGGTACGTAGTCAGCCCGAACAATGGAGGCGTTCGTGTCATCGCAAGGGTCGCCCACAGGGTCGCTGCCGCCGCTGGTGGGACCGGCCGCGGAACTGAGCAACGAAGAGGTGGCCCGCTACAGCCGTCACCTGATCATCCCGGACGTGGGGATGGACGGTCAGAAGCGTCTGAAGAACGCCAAGGTGCTGGTGATCGGCGCCGGCGGACTGGGTTCGCCGACACTGCTGTACCTCGCTGCGGCGGGCGTCGGGACGATCGGCATCGTCGAGTTCGACATCGTCGACGAATCCAACCTGCAGCGCCAGGTCATCCACGGCCAGTCCGACATCGGCCGGCCCAAGGCCGAGAGCGCGCGGGACTCCATCCTGGAGATCAACCCCTTCGTCACCGTCAACCTGCATGACCAGCGGCTCGAGCCCGAGGGTGCGATCGAACTGTTCTCGCAGTACGACCTCATCCTCGACGGCACCGACAACTTCGCGACCCGGTACCTGGTCAACGACGCCGCGGTCCTCGCGCACAAGCCCTACGTGTGGGGGTCGATCTACCGCTTCGAGGGTCAGGCCTCGGTCTTCTGGGAGGACGCCCCCGACGGCCGCGGGCTCAACTACCGCGACCTCTACCCGCAGGCACCGCCGCCCGGGATGGTGCCGTCCTGCGCCGAAGGCGGTGTACTCGGCATCCTCTGCGCCTCGATCGGATCGATCATGGGCACCGAGGCCATCAAGCTGATCTGTGGGATCGGCGAGCCCCTCCTCGGTCGTCTCATGGTGTACGACGCCCTCGACATGACCTACCGGACCATCAAGATCCGCAAGGATCCGGAGGGTGAGCGGATCGCCGGTCTCATTGACTACGACGACTTCTGCGGTGTCGTCTCCTCGGAGGCGTCCGACGCCGCCGCGGGGTCGACGCTGACCGCCGTCGAACTCAAGCACAAGATCGACGCGGGCGAGAAGCTGGCGATCATCGACGTCCGGGAGCCCGTCGAATGGGACATCGTCCGCATCGACGGCGCGACCCTCATCCCGAAGGGCGACATCCTCTCCGGCGAGGGTCTCGCCAAGGTGCCGCAGGACCGGCCCACCGTGCTCTACTGCAAGACCGGCATCCGGTCCGCCGAGGCGCTCGCTGCGCTGAAGCGAGCCGGTTTCGCCGACGCCACGCACCTGCAGGGCGGCGTGACCGCGTGGGCGAACCAGGTCGACAAGACGTTGCCGGTCTACTGAGCCCGGTCATCGATCCGCACGTCGGTGCGGGTGGTTGCCGCGTGCCTTCCGGAAACGGACTACCGCGCTCGGTAATCTGGCCGACGTGAACACCGTCGAGCCGCCCGGACACGTGTTGAACACGTTCGGGCTCACCGCCCACCCGCCCATCGCGATGGGGGAATCGTGGGTCGGCGGGTGGCGTGTCGGCGAAGTCGTGCTCTCACTGGTTCCCGACCACGCGCGCGCCGCGTGGTCGGCGTCGGTGCGCGAATCCCTGTTCGTGGAGGGGATGCGCATCGCGCGTCCGTTCCGCGCCACCGACGGCCGGTACGTGGTGTCGGGCTGGCGGGCCGACACCTACATCGCCGGGACGCCCGAACCACGGCACGACGAGGTCGTCCTGGTCGCCGACCGGCTGCACGAGGCGACCGCCTCGCTCGAACGGCCCCGGTTCCTGCTGCAGCCGCCTGCTCCGCCGCACACCGACGTCGACGTGTTCACCGCGGCCGATCGTGCCGCCTGGGAGGACGTCCCGCTGCGCTCGGCCCGGGCCGCCGGTATGGCCGAGCCGACCGCACCCGACGGTGTGCAGAGCGTCGACATGCTGAAAACCCTTGCGAAGCTTCGTAAGCCGGTGGATCTGCCGTCTCAGGTCGTGCACGGTGACCTCTTCGGCACGGTGCTGTTCGCCGGTGCCGCGGCCCCGGGGATCACCGACATCGTCCCGTATTGGCGGCCCGCCCCGTGGGCGGCGGCGGTCGCGGTGGTCGACGCCCTGGCGTGGGGTGGTGCCGACACCGAACTCATCCAGCGATGGTCGGATCAGCCCGAGTGGCCGCAGATGATGCTGCGGGCGACGATGTTCCGGTTGGCAGTCCACGCGCTGCACCCGCGGTCGACCTCGGGCGCACTGCCCGGGTTGCAGCGAGTCGTCGAACATGTACGTTTACTCGTATAACCGCAGCTCACAGCCCTGACTGACCGCTGACAGGGTTCTCACAACGCCCGCGTGACGGAGTGAGGACAACGTGACGATGCGGTCACCTCGCGGAAAATCCGCGCAACACGCCCCCTCCACACTTGGTCTCGAGTCGCACGACACCGGTGTCGGCGTCTTCCACGACAGCCACCACTGCACGCAGCCCTGTGCACGGCAGTGACACCACGTAGACCAGCAACCATCGGAGGCGGAGCCTTGGCATTCGCAGATCTCAGAGCACAACTGACACGGGACCACACGATCACCGACTGGGACCCGGAGGACCGGGTCGCCTGGGACAACGGCAATGCCGCGATCGCCAAGCGCAATCTGATCTGGTCGGTCATCTGTGAGCATGTCGGATTCTCGATCTGGTCCCTGTTCTCGGTGATGGCCCTGTTCATGGGCCCCGAGTACGGCATCAGCATGGACCAGAAGTTCGTCATCGCCGCCACCGCGACGCTGGTCGGTTCTTGCCTGCGTATCCCGTACACGCAGGCCACCGCCAAGTTCGGCGGCCGCAACTGGGCGATCTTCTCCGCCGTCGTGCTGCTCATCCCGACCGGGCTGACGATGATGCTGATGATGAACCCGGGCGAGTTCGGGTTCGGCTGGTTCCTCGCCGTCGCGGCCATCACCGGTTTCGGTGGCGGCAACTTCGCGTCGTCGATGACCAACATCAACGCGTTCTACCCGCAACGGCTGAAGGGCTGGGCGCTCGGACTCAACGCCGGCGGCGGCAACATCGGCGTGCCGGTCGTGCAGGTCATCGGTCTGCTGGTCATCTGGCTCGCCGCCGACCAACCCGAGATCGTGTGCGCCATCTACCTGGTCGCCCTGGCCGTCGCCGGTATCGGTGCCGCCCTCTACATGGACAACCTGGACCACCAGACGGCCAGCGGCCGGGCGATGCTCGACTGCCTCAAGTACCGCGACACGTGGCTGATCTGCCTGCTCTACATCGGTACGTTCGGTTCCTTCATCGGCTTCGGGTTCGCGTTCGGCCAGGTCCTCAACATCAGTTTCACCGAGGCCGGAGTCGCGAAGCCGGCGCTGGCAGCAGCGCAGATCGTCTGGATCGGTCCGCTGCTGGGGTCGGTCATCCGTCCCTACGGCGGAAAACTGGCCGATCGCGTCGGCGGTGGCAAGGTGACGCTGTACACCTTCATCGCGATGGTCTTCTCCGCGGCGATCCTCGTGGTCGCCGGCACGATCGCCGACAACAACGGCAAGACGATCACCGGCGCCACGTTGACGGCCTTCATCATCGGCTTCATCCTGCTGTTCCTGCTCTCGGGCCTGGCCAACGGGTCGGTCTACAAGATCATCCCGACCATCTGGGAGCACAAGGCACAGGCGCAGAGCGGAATGAATTCGCTCGGGAAGACGAAGTGGTCGCGGAGCATGTCCGGCGCGCTCATCGGGATCGCCGGTGCCGCAGGCGGTCTCGGCGGTGTGGGCATCAACTTGGTGCTGCGCGCCAGCTACCAGTCCAACAAGTCGGCGACGATGGCCTTCTGGGTGTTCATGCTCTTCTACGTCCTGGCAGCGGTCGTGACCTGGTGGTTCTACGCCCGGCGCCCGATCGTCATCGCGGAGACCACCGATCTCGCGGTCACCGGTGCCCATGACGAACCGGCATCGACTGTCGACGGGACCGCATCGACCGGTGCTGCCGCCGAGGGCACCGACAAGCAGGCAACCAAGGAAGCGCTGGCCTGATCCTCACGGGACCGGCGAGGCAAGGGAGCAAAGAGCAGTGAACAGCGAAACCGCAACGCGCACAACCAAGACAGTGGTGGTGGTGGGCCATGGCATGGTCGGTCACCGCTTCGTCCAGGCGCTCCGCGAGCGTGACGCGACCGACCTGTGGCGTATCGAGATCGTCAGCGAGGAGATCGACCCGGCCTACGACCGGGTGGGGCTGTCCTCGTATGTCGGTGCCTGGCTTCGGGATTCTCTCGCACTCGAGGGGAACACGTACGCCGGGGACGATCGGGTCGTCACGCATCTGGGCGAGACCGTCACCGGCATCGATCGAGACGCCCGCCGGGTCGTCACCTCGAGCGGTCGCGAGATTGACTACGACGCAGTCGTTCTGGCCACCGGTTCCTACGCTTTCGTCCCGCCGGTCCCCGGTCACGACAACGACCGGTGCTTCGTCTACCGCACCCTCGACGACCTCGACGACATCCGGGCCGCGGCCGAGGCCGCCGGTCCGGGTGCGACGGGTGTGGTCGTCGGTGGCGGCCTGCTCGGACTCGAGGCCGCCAACGCACTCAAGCTCATGGGGATGACCCCGCACGTGGTGGAGTTCGCCCCGCGTCTGATGCCGATGCAGGTCGACGAGGGCGGCGGCGCGATCCTGAAGAACCTGGTGACCGAGCTCGGACTCGAGGTCCACACCGGGGTCGGGACGTCGGAGATCGCCGACGCCGAGGACGGCGGCCTGCGGGTCACGCTGTCCGACGAGTCGACGATCGACGCCTCGCTCGTGGTGTTCTCCGCCGGCGTCCGACCGCGCGATCAGCTCGCTCGGGACGCGGGACTGGCCGTCGGCGAGCGCGGCGGCGTGCTCGTCGACGCCGGTTGTGGAACCGACGACGAGAACGTCTACGCCATCGGCGAGGTCGCCGCCGTCGAAGGCCGCTGCTACGGCCTCGTCGCCCCCGGTTACTCGACCGCCGAGGTGGTCGCCGACCGTCTGCTCGGCGGGACGTCGGAGTTCCCCGGTGCCGACCTGTCCACGAAGTTGAAGCTCCTCGGCGTCGACGTGGCCAGCTTCGGCGACGCGTTCGGCACCACCGAGAACGCGCTGGAGATCACCTACCACGACGCGGTCGCCGGCCGGTACGCGAAGATCGTCGTCAGCGACGACGCGAAGACGCTGCTCGGCGGAATCCTGGTCGGCGACGCATCGGCCTACGCGATGCTCAAGCCGATGGTCGGCCGGGAGATCCCGGGCGACCCCGCTGCCCTCATCGCACCCGAGGGCGGTGCTGCGGTGGGTATGGACGCACTGCCCGACGACGCGGAGATCTGCTCGTGCAACGGCGTCTCGAAGGGTGCCATCTGCTCGGCGATCGCCGACGGTGCGTGCGACATCGCCGCGGTCAAGGGCTGCACCTCGGCCGGCACCACCTGCGGTGGCTGCCTGCCCAGCATCAAGCAACTGCTCGCCGCGTCCGGGGTCGAACTGAGCAAGTCGCTGTGCGACCACTTCACCCAGTCGCGCGCCGAGCTGTTCGAGATCGTCGCGGTGACCGGAATCCGCACGTTCTCCGAACTCGTCGACCGGTACGGCACCGGGCAGGGTTGCGAGATCTGCAAGCCGACGGTCGCGTCGATCCTCGCGTCGACCTCCAGCGACCACATCCTCGAGGGCGAGCAGGCCGCGCTGCAGGACACCAACGACCACTTCCTGGCGAACATGCAGAAGAACGGCTCGTACTCGGTCGTGCCGCGGATGCCCGGTGGCGAGGTCACGCCCGAGCAGCTGATCGTGATCGGTGAGATTGCGCGCGACTTCGGGCTGTACACCAAGGTCACCGGCGGCCAGCGGATCGACCTGTTCGGTGCGCGCGTCGACCAGTTGCCCGAGATCTGGCGGCGCCTCGTCGACGCCGGGATGGAGTCGGGGCAGGCGTACGGCAAGAGCCTGCGGACGGTGAAGAGTTGCGTCGGTTCGACGTGGTGCCGGTACGGCGTGCAGGACTCGGTCGGCATGGCCGTGCTCCTGGAGAAGCGGTACCGCGGACTCCGCTCACCCCACAAGATCAAGTTCGGGGTGTCGGGATGTGCCCGCGAGTGCGCCGAGGCGAGGGGCAAGGACGTCGGTGTCATCGCCACCGAGCACGGCTGGAACCTCTACGTCGGCGGCAACGGCGGCCAGAGCCCCAAGCATGCGGTGCTGCTCGCCAGCGGAGTGGATGACGAGACCCTCGTCGCCTACATTGATCGGTACCTCATGTTCTACATCCGAACAGCCGATCGACTGCAGCGCACGGCGCCGTGGCTGGAGTCGCTCGAAGGTGGTCTCGACCATCTGAAGGACGTGGTGTGTGAGGACAGCCTGGGGCTCGCCGCCGAACTCGAGGAGGCGATGGCCCGCCACGTCGGCGGTTACCAGGACGAGTGGGCCGCGGTGCTCGCGGACGAGGACAAGCTGAAGCGGTTCGTCTCGTTCGTGAATGCGCCCGATGTCGTCGACCCGACGATCCGGTTCTCCGAGTACGAGCGCAAGGCGCCGGTGCTGCTCGACATGCCGGCGGTCCGTCCGGGTGCGACCGCTCCGTCGGGCCCCGATGGAGTGAGCGAGCGACCGGTGAGAGAAGGAGTGCCCACATGACCATCGCGCCAGGGGAGGCCGACACCATGTCCGCAGAGACGACACCCACCGGCGCCGCCACGGCGTGTGAGGGGAGCTGGGTGCGCGCTTGTTCGATCGACGACCTGATCGTCGGTCGCGGCGTCGCCGTGCTGGGTCCCGAGGGTGTGCAGGCCGCGCTGTTCCGTCTGCCCGCCGCCGAGTCCGATCGCGAGGCGGCGCCCGGGCGCTCCCGCCTGTACGCGATCGGCAACATCGATCCGTTCGGTCGCGCCGCGGTCCTCTCCCGGGGACTCACCGGCGACCGCGGGGGCGAACCCACCGTCGCCTCGCCGCTGGGTAAACAGGTCTTCGCGCTGCGCACCGGGATCTGCCTGGACGACGAGACGGTGTCGGTCCCCAGCTACGGTGTGCGGGTGGTCAACCGCATCGTCGAGGTGTTCTTCCCGGCGTGAACACCATGACCCCCGCCGGTGCAGACCCTGCCGGCGCAACCTCACCGGACCCCGACCCGTTGCCGCTCGCCGGTTTCACGATCGGGATCACCGCCGCGCGTCGCGCCGAGGAGTTCGCGGTACTGCTGGAACGACGCGGTGCCGAGGTGATGCAGGCGCCGACCATCCGCATCCTGCCTCTGGTCGACGACACCGAACTCGAGCGGGTGACCGAGGAACTCATCGCCCACCCGCCCGAGGTGATGGTCGCCACGACCGGTATCGGCTTCCGCGGGTGGGTCGAGGCCGCCGACGGGTGGGGCAACGCCGAGGCCGTCCTACGGGCGCTGTCCGAGAGTCGGCTGATCGCACGCGGCCCGAAGGCCAAGGGCGCGATCCGGGCGGCGGGGCTGCGCGAGGAGTGGTCGCCGGAGAGCGAGTCCTCCTCGGAAGTCCTCGACCGGCTGCTGGAAGAGGGCGTCGACGGCGTTCGGATCGCGGTCCAGTTGCACGGTGCCACCAGCGAGTGGGAACCGCTGCCGGACTTCTGCACGGTGCTGCGCGCCGCCGGTGCCGAGGTGGTGCCGATCCCGGTGTACCGCTGGCACATGCACCCCGACGTGGCGCGCATCGACAAGATGATCGGTGCGGTGCTCCGCGGCGATCTCGACGCGATCACCTTCACCAGCGCCCCGGCGGCGGCGTCGATCCTGACCCGTGCCAAAGAACTCGGCAAGCTGCAGCAGTTCATCCACGCACTGCGGACCGCGGTACCGGTGATGTGCGTGGGTTCGGTGACCGCCAGTCCGCTGGAGGCGCTGCAGATCCCGACGATCTACCCGCGCCGGTTCCGTCTCGGCGCGCTCGCGCGCCTGATCACCGACGAACTGCCGCGGCGGAGCCACCTGCTGCGGGTCGCCGGGCACGACACCGCCATCCGCGGCCAGGCCGTCGTGGTCGACGGTGAGCTGCGGGAGATGTCGGCGACGAGTCTGCTCCTGCTCAAACTGTTGGCCCGCAACCCCGGTCGCGTGGTCTCGCGGCGGGAGTTGCTCGCCGGTCTGCCCGGCGACAGCTCCGACACCCATGCGGTCGAGGTCGCCGTCGCGCGACTCCGTGCCGCACTGGGGGATTCGAAGATGGTGCAGACCGTCGTCAAGCGTGGTTACCGGCTCGCGGTCGACCTCGAGTACGACGCCGAAGACGAGTGAGAAGGAAGCGAGAACACATGCACGACAACCATGTACGGCTTCCGCATGGTGACCGGTTGCAGGGGTACAGCCCTGTCCTGGTCGCGCACGGGACCCGCAACCCGCACGGGGTCAACGTGATCGCAGAGATCGCCGAAGCCGTCAGCGCCCGCATCGGGCTCACCCGCACCGCATTCGTCGACGTCCTCGGACCGACGCCGAGCGAGGTCATCGCCGACCTGGAGCGTCCGGCGGTGCTGGTGCCCGCGTTCCTCGCCTCGGGCTACCACGTCCGCAAGGACCTGCCCGAACACGTCGCGGCCGCCGGCCGGGCGGACACCGTCGTCACCCGGGCGCTGGGTCCCGATCCGGCCATCGCCTCGGTCGCCCGACTCCGGCTGGCCGAAGCGGGCTGGGAACCGGGCGATGCGGTCGTGCTCGCCGCCGCCGGGTCGTCGGACGAGAGTGCCTGCGGGCAGGTTCATCTGGCCGCCCGGCAGCTGGAATCGCTGATCGGCGGACGGGTCGAGGTCGGGTTCATCACGACCGCGACCCCCACGGTGCCCGAGGCGGTCGAGCGGGCCCGGCGCACGGGACGGCGGGTCGTGATCGCCAGCCACCTCCTCGCCCCGGGCCTGTTCCATCAGCGCCTGAGCACCTACGGCGCGGACGCGGTCGCCGCACCCCTGGGGCCGGACCCCAGGATCGTCGACCTGATCGTCACGCGGATGCGCGCGGCCATCAGTCCGTACCGACGTGTGCCGGTCCCGCGCCACGTCTGAGCTGCCCTGCAAACCCACCCTTTTTCGGCATATCCAGCACCCTCCAAGGGGGTGGGTATGCCGAGAACAGGTGGGTTTGCGGGTCGGTCACGTGGCGGGGTCCCACCGGCACTCGCGCAGTCGGATTCGCCCGTCGGTGATCGGAACACCCTCCGCCCGTAGCCGTTCCAGCTGACGAGTCGCGAGATGCGGCGCCGGCCGGCCGCCGGCGGGCACCACACGGTGCCAGGGCAGGTCGGCCGAATCGGTCCGCATGATCCAGCCGACGATCCGCGGGCTGGACAACCCGGCCGCGGCGGCCAGGTCGCCGTAGGTGCTCACCTGGCCGGCCGGAATGGCCGACACGAGTGCACGGACCCGTTCGACCTGCTCCTCGGTGATGGCTGCCATCGTCGCCTCGACAGATGTCGTCGCTACAGCAGCGATCGGACCAGCGCGGCCGCGAGCCCGGGCTCGAGGAACGGCACCATGTGGCCGCAGTCGGCGTGGTGGACGGTGACCTCGTCGCCGCGCTCGCTCGCGCACGCATCGAGGAAGGCCGGCCGCACGAACGGGGGCTGGACCTGGTCGGCGACCACCACGTGGGTGGGCACACCTGGCGGCGGAAGTACTGCGGGCCTTGCCATCTCGCTCCACGACGCCGCCGCGGCGGGTGCGCTCACCCGCCAGCCGACCCGGCCGCGCGGCCGGGGGACGAGGTGTTCGGCGAGCTCGGCCTCCATGAGCTCGTCGGGAACGGCGGCCCAGCCCTCCGCACGTTTCGCGGCGCGGGCGGTGTCGGCATCCGCGTAGTCCCAGTTGTCGAGACTGTCGGTGGCCACGTCGAGCGCGAATTCGGGGTCGAGGCCCTGCGCGGGGTCGAGCAGCACCAGCCCCTTCACCGCATCCGGGCGGCGGTTGGCCAGGTGCAACGCCAGCGCGCCACCGAACGAGTGACCCACGACGACCACCGGCTGCTCATCGGCGGGGATGTGTTCGTCGATCACCGCGGACAACGCCCGCACCTGGTGCTCGATGCTCCACGGCGGTCGCCACGGGGACCGGCCGTGACCGATCAGATCCGGCGCGACGAGGCGCACGCCGGGGAGGTGATCGGTCAGCGCTGCCCAGCGGCGGCCGTGCCCGGTGAGTCCGTGGATCGCGAGAACCGCAGGACCGCTGCCGAAGACATGCGTGTTGAGAGCTGTCACCCGTCCATCCTGCCGTACGCCGCGCGGCGGACTCTGACACAGGTCGCGGGGACACAGGTCGCGGGCACGGCCGACGTGGTCGTCGGTGGGCCGTGATTCGATGGGTGCATGAGTCGGAAACCGGGTGCCCAGACCCCGCGGAGCGCGCTGCGTGCGCGACTCGTCGCGGCCCCCGACCCGACGGACCGGCCCCGGTACTGGCCACCGTCGGTGGCGCAGGTGATCGACCCGCCCACGAGTCGGCCGGCGGACGAGGAGCAGGCGTGGCGCCCGGTGCGGGTGCACGGCGGCCCCGGGAGCGGAAAGACCGCGCTGATCGTCGACGCCGCGGTCGCCCGCCTGCTCGACCCCGCCACCGATCCGGAGTCGGTCCTCGTCCTGGCGTCGAGCCGACGCGCCGCCGTCGCGCTCCGGGAGGAGATCACCCGGCGCGTCCTGTCCGCGGGCTCGAGCGGTCGCCGGGTGCTCGGCGGTGCGCTGCGCGAGCCACTGGTGCGGACCGTGCACTCCTACGCCTTCGCGATCCTCCGCTTACAGGCGCAGGCCCACAACAATCCGCCGCCGCGCCTCATCACGGGGTCCGAACAGGATGTCGTCCTGCGTGAACTGCTCGCCGGTGACATCGAGGACGGCGCCGGGTACTGGCCTGCCCACCTACGGCCCGCGCTGGGCACCGACGGGTTCGCCCAGGCGTTGCGCGACCTGATGATGCGCGCCGCCGAACGCGGGGTGGGTCCGGAAGAGCTTGCCGCGCTGGGGCGTACGCACAAACGACCGGAGTGGGCCGCGGCCGCCCGTGCCTACGCGCAGTACGAGCAGAACATGCTGCTGCGCGGGGCGGTCGGGCTCGAGACCCCGGGGGCCTCGGCGCCCGCGGTCGACGCGGCCGAGTTGATCGGGTCGGCCCTGTCGGCCTTCGCCACCGATCCCGACCTGCTGAGCGGCGAGCGCCGTCGTATCCGACATCTGCTGGTCGATGACGCGCAGCATCTCGACCCGCAGGCGGCGCAGCTCATCACGCTGGTCGGCACCGGAACCCTCTCGACGATCATCGCCGCCGACACCGACCAGTCCGTGTTCGGATTCCGGGGTGCGAGTCCGCGATTCGCGGACGGGCTGGCCGAACCGGGCAGCCCGTTCGACATCCTGCTGGAACACGATCACCGCGCCCGGCCCGAGCTGTCCCGCCTCGGGCGCGCGATCGCCGCCCGGCTGCCCGGCGCTCGCCCGCACCCGTATCCCGACCCGGTGACGGATTCGGCCGACGCCGACCCGGGCGCTGCCGATGGGGGAGGCGCGGCCGCGGTGCGCGTGTACGGGTCTGCCGCGAAAGAGGCCACCGCCATCGCCGACCTCCTGCGGCGTGCGCACCTGTTCGACGGGGTCCCGTGGTCGCAGATGGCGGTCGTCGTCCGGTCGGTGTCCCTGGCCCTGCCGCCGCTCCGACGCGCCTTCCGGTCCGCGGGCGTACCCCTGACGACGCCCGCGAGCGACCTCCCCCTGCATCGGCAACGAGCCGTGATCGGACTGATGCTGGTGCTGCGCGCCGTCGCCGCGCGGGCGGCCGCGGGAGCAGATGCCGACCTGCCCGACACCACCGACTCCACCACCACCGACCCGTTCACCAGCGAGCTCTTCACCACCGAGGACACGCTCACGTTGCTGTCCGGTCCGATCGGAGCGGCCGACCCGGGCTCGATGCGCCGTCTCCGACGCGGTGTGCGGCGTCTCGACGATGCCGACGAACCAGCGGGACAACCGGATTCGCTCACGTCGCTGACCCGCGCCATCCTCGACCCCGAGGTCGGCGCGCGCTATCGCCGACGGCTCACCGAGACCGAGGCGGCGCCGCTGGCCCGCGTGCTGGACGTCGTCGGTGCGGCCCAGCGGGTCCATGACGCGCGCCGCGGGATCGAGGAGACCCTGTGGGCGGCGTGGCAGGCCACGGGACTCGAGCGGCGGTGGGCGGCATCGGCGGTCCGCGCCGGCCCGGCCGGTGAGCAGGCCGACCGCGACCTCGACGCGGTCATGGCGATGTTCGAATCCGCCGCGGATTTCACCGACACGCTGCCCGCGGCCGGGCCCGCCGGATTCGTGCACTACCTGTCCCAGTTGCAGATCCCGCGCGACAGCCGAACAGCCACCGCCGCAACCGAGTCGGTGACCGTGCTGTCCGCGCACGCCGCGGTGGGGCGGGAATGGGAGGTCGTCGCCGTCGCCGGGGTCCAGGACGGACTGTGGCCGTCGCTGCGCAGCCGGGGCGGTGTCCTCGCCACCGGGCAACTCGTCGACCTCCTCGACGGCATGGCCGCCGACGCCGTGGACACCGTCGCCCGTGGGGCGACGGCACTCGCCGACGAGCGTCGGCTCTTCCTCGTCGCCTGCACCAGGGCCCGCAGCCGGCTGCTCGTGACCGCGGTCGAGGACGGCAGCGGGGACGCCTCGCCGTCGCGGTTCATCACCGAGCTCGCAGATCTGGTGGGGGACACCGACGATCCGGCCGAGTCGGCCCGCGCCGAGGTACGGCTCGATCCAGGCGTCGACCGGGTGCTCTCGTTGCCGTCCCTCGTCGCGACACTGCGGTCGGCGGTGATCGCCGGCGTCGATGAACCCGATGCACCCCGGACGAAGGCCGCGGCGCGTCTGCTGGCCGAGCTCGCCGACTCCGACATCCCGGGTGCGCACCCGCGCGACTGGTTCGGGCTCGCCGCACCCAGCACCGACGATCCGCTGTGGACGCCGGAGTCGGGGGCGCTGACGCTCTCGCCGTCGAATATCGATGCACTGACCCGCTGTTCGCTGCGGTGGGTGCTCGAACG
Source organism: Gordonia sp. SCSIO 19800 (assembly GCF_018132775.1). Lineage (NCBI taxonomy): Bacteria > Bacillati > Actinomycetota > Actinomycetes > Mycobacteriales > Gordoniaceae > Gordonia > Gordonia sp. SCSIO 19800. Next base: position 28,484 of record NZ_JAGRQM010000029.1, read on the forward strand.
CAACGGCGGCCGCGACGGCGACGGCACTCCCGCGCTGACCGGCAGTCTCGTGCACACGCTCGTCCAGGCGGTCGCCGGCCAGCTCGACCCGGCCGAGGTGACGGCGGCGCTGCGCGGCATCTGGGAACGCGTCGACACCGGGGCGGGCTGGTACTCGGCTCGCGAACTCGAACGCGCCGAGGGCATGCTCGGGCACTTCCGGGAGTGGCTGCGCATCTCGCGTGCCGATCTCGAGGAGGTGGGCGTCGAATTGCCGATCGACGCAACCATTCCCGCGGCTTCGGGGCCGGATTCCGATGAGCCCGCGGTCCGTCTGCGCGGGCGTGTCGACCGCCTCGAGACCGATGGCGCCGGCCGGCCGGTCGTCGTCGACGTGAAGACCTCGAAGAACCCCATCACCAAGGCCGACGCCGACGAGCACGCGCAGATGGCGGCCTATCAGGTGGCGCTGGCGCACGGCGGCGTGCCCCAGTTCGGCGACGCCGCGCCGGGCGGCGCCCGACTGGTCTACGTGTCGACCGCGAACCGCAATTCCGGTGCGGCCGAGCGTGTTCAGTCGCCGCTCACGCCGGAGCTGCTCGACGAGTGGATCGGGGTGGTGCGTCGCGCGGCCCGCGCGAGTATCGGTCCGACGTACAGCGCGACGCCCAACCCGGGCTGTGTGCACTGCAACCTCACCACCAGCTGTCCGGCTCAGATCCCGGGGAAGGCGGTGACCGATGACTGACCTGCAGGATCGGACCGAACGGCCGATGGTCGGGGCGAAGTCACTGGCCGCGGCGCTGGGTCTGCCCGACCCCACGCCCGAGCAGGTGGCGGTGATCGAGGCACCCATGGAGCCGATGCTCGTCGTCGCCGGGGCCGGAGCCGGCAAGACCGAGACGATGGCCTCGCGCGTGGTGTGGCTGGTGGCCAACCAGCTCGTGGCCCCCGACGAGATCCTCGGGCTCACGTTCACGCGCAAGGCCGCGAGCGAACTCGGCGCCCGCATCCGGCGTCGGCTCTCGATGCTTGCCGGGTCGCCGGCGCTGCGGAACTGGGATCCCGACGGCGCGTTGGCCGCCCGCCTGCGCGGCGCCGACCCCGAGGTGAGCACCTACCACGCCTACGCCGGCCGGTTGATCGCCGACTACGGGCTGCTGCTGCCGGTGGAACCGTCGTCGACGCTGCTCACCGAGACCGAGCTCTGGCAGCTCGCGTTCTCCCTCGTCTCCGCGTGGCCGGGCGAACTGAACACCAAAAAGGTGCCGGCGAGTGTCACCGAGGCGGTGCTCAAGCTGTACGGCGAGATGTCCGAGCACCTCGTCGACATCGCCGACCTCGCGCAGGCGGGTTCGACGCTGTACGAACTCGTCGACACCCTCCCGAAGGGCCCCAAGCAGCGTGACAAACCGACCCAGGCGCTGCTGAAGGTCCAGGAGGTCATCGACGAACGTCGCGAGCTGATCCCGATGGTCATCGCGCTGGGCGAGACGATGCGCGCCCAGTCCGCGCTCGACTTCGGCAGCCAGATGTCGCTGGCGGCACGGCTGGTGGTGTCCAATCCCGAGGTCGTGACCGCCGAGCGCACCGCCTTCCGCGCGGTTCTCCTCGACGAGTACCAGGACACCGGCCACTCGCAACGGGTGTTGCTGTCGACCCTGTTCGGCGGGCACGGCCGTGCGCCGGTCGCGGTCACCTCGGTCGGCGACCCCATCCAGTCCATCTACGGGTGGCGTGGCGCCTCGGCGGCCAACCTGCCGCGGTTCGCGCACGACTTCCCACGACCCGACGGGACCCCGGCCCGGCGCCTCGAACTGCTCACCAGCTGGCGCAACTCGGCCCAGGGGTTGCGGCTGGCGAATCAGATCTCCGAAGAGCTCCGACGCCGCGGTATCCCGGTCAGTGTGCTCCGGCCGCGTCCCGATGCCCCGCACGGAACGGCGTCGATCGCTCTGACCGAAACGGTTCTGGACGAACGCAACTGGATCGCCGACGCCATCGAGGAACGCTACCGGGCGGCCGAGGCCGCGGACGTCGCGCCGCCGACCACCGCGATCCTGGTGCGCCGCAACGAGGATTCGGCGCCGCTGGCCGCCGAGCTCGAGAGTCGGGGCATCCCCACCGAGGTGGTCGGCATCGGCGGGCTGCTGCACGTCCCGGAGATCGAGGACATCGTCGCGACCCTGCGCGTGATGGCCGACCCGATGGCCGGGACCGCGGTCATGCGTCTGCTCACCGGGGCCCGCTGGCGGCTGGGCGCCAAGGATCTCGCCGCGCTGTGGCGTCGGGCCACCAACCTGGCGGCGGAGAGTTTCGCCGAGGCGGGCGGGGTGGTCACCAGCAGGGAAGCGCTCGACGCCGCACTCGACGCGGTGCTGCCCACCGAGATCGTCGACCGGGCGGGCATCGCCGACGCCGTCGTCGACCCGGGCGAACCCACCGACTACAGCCCCGAGGGTTACGCCCGCATCCGGGCGTTCGGTGCGCAGTTGGAGTCACTGCGCCGTCGCATCGGACAACCGCTGCCCGAACTCGTCGCCGACGTGGAGAACACGATCGGGGTCGGCGTCGAGGCGCAGATCCGGGCGCGCCGCATGCGGGGTGCGATCACCGGACGCGAACACCTCGACGCCTTCGCCGACTACGTCAGTCATTACGCCGATCGTCCGGGAGCGAATCTGCCTGGACTGCTCGCTTTCCTGGACGCTGCCGAGACCATCGAGAAGGGTCTCGAACCGGGCCGCATCGAGGTGGCCGAACAGCGGGTGCAGATCCTCACCGTGCATGCGGCCAAGGGCCTGGAATGGGATGTCGTCGCGATCCCGCACCTGGCGAAGGGGATCTTCCCCAGCGCCAAGGCCGACACCACATGGTTGGGCAGCGCGCGCGAACTCCCGGCGGACATGCGCGGCGATCTGGCGATCCCGGCCGAGGCGGCCGACGGTGCGCCGGAGGGGTTCCCGGTTCTGAAGATCGACACCGTCGCCGACCGCAAGCAGCTCGAGGACGCCCTGACCGACCACAAGGCCGCGATCGGCGAACGGCGACTCGAGGAGGATCGCCGGCTGCTCTATGTGGCGCTCACCCGCGCCCGGCACGACCTGCTGATCTCGGCGCACCACTGGTCGGAGACCGGCGACAAACCCCGCGGCGGTTCGGAATTCTTCGACGAGTTGATGACCGGCATCGATGAGGCGATCGCCGACCCGAGCGTCGACTCGACCGGTCTGTCGATCGCGGTGCGGACGCCACCGCCCGAACCGGACAGCCCGAATCCGTTGGCCGAACGTGCGATCGCGGCGCCGTGGCCGCGTGATCCGCTCGCCGGCCGCCGCGACTCGGTACAGCGGGCGGCCGATCTGGTCGCCGACGCCATCGCCGGCCGCGCGGCGCCCGCGCTGTTCGACACACCTGCTGCCCAGTCCGGCCCCGCCGATGCCGAGACCCCCGCAACGCCACCGGCCGACCCCGCGGACGAGATCGGGGCGTGGGAGGCCGAGGTGTCGGCCCTGCTCGCCGAGCACCATCAGGCCAACCAGGCGCTCGTCGAGGTGTCGTTGCCGACCCATCTGTCCGTCAGCCAGCTGGTCGAACTCGACGCCGACGAGGCCGAGTTCGCTCGCCGGCTCCGCCGGCCCACCCCGTTCCGGCCCAACCCGATGGCCCGGCGCGGCACCGCGTTCCACGCCTGGGTGGAACGCTGGTTCGGGGCGACACGACTCCTCGACATCGACGAACTGCCCGGCGCCGCCGACGCGACCGCGAGCCCGGACGCCGATCTCGAGGAACTGCGGGCCGCGTTCCTCTCCTCGCCGTGGGCGAATCGCAGCCCGACCGAGGTGGAGGTGCCCTTCGAGACCGTCATCGGCGGGATCGTCGTGCGCGGACGGATCGACGCGGTCTTCGCCGAGAAGGACGGTTCGTGGACGGTCGTGGACTGGAAGACCGGTGTGATCCCCGAACCCGCCCGCCGGGAATCACTCTTCATCCAGCTCGCCGCGTACCGCCTGGCGTGGGCGCAGCTGGCCGGGGTGGAGCCGACCAAGGTCCGCGCCGCGTTCCACTATGTGCGCGACGGGCACACCCTGGAGGCCGACGACCTGCCCGACGAGGCGACCCTCGCCGCGAAGCTGGCCCGCTGAGCGCGCCGCTGCCCCGGGACAGCTCCCGCCACATGCCTTGTGATGCCCCGAGGTGGGCTACATTGCAGCGTGTGAGCGAACTCGACGTGCGCGTGCGTGCCGGTGGCTAACCGTCTGCGCCGACGCTTCGGCGGTACCGAGCTGGCCAACCGGCCCGACCACGCACTGGTCGGCGTCGTCCGCATCCCCGAACTCCAGCAGAGCCCTAGCCGGGCGATCGGTCGTCGCGTCTTCTGGGCGACCCTGGCCCTGCTGTTCACCTCGGTCGTGGTCTGGCTGGATCGCGCCGGCTATCGCGATGCCCAGGACAACGAGTTGTCGTACCTGGACGCGCTCTACTACTCCGCGGTGACCCTCTCCACGACCGGCTACGGCGACATCACACCGATCACCCCGTTCGCCCGTTTCATCAACCTCGTCATCATCACGCCGTTGCGCGTGCTGTTCCTGATCGTGCTGATCGGTACCACCCTCGAGGTGCTCACCGAACGGTCGCGCCAGGCGCTCAAGATCCAGCGTTGGAGGAATACCGTGCGCAATCACACCGTGGTCATCGGCTACGGCACCAAGGGCCGCACCGCGGTGGACGCCATGCGGGGCGACGGCATCAAGCCCTCCGAGATCGTCGTCGTCGACGCGGACGCCACCGTGCTCGAGGCGGCCGCCTCCGACGGGCTGGTCACCGTGCGCGGCGACGCCACCAAGTCGGATGTGCTCCGCCTCGCCGGTGTCGCGCACGCCGCCAGCATCGTCGTCGCCACCAGCCGCGACGACACCGCGGTCCTCGCCACGCTCACCGCCCGCGAACTCAATCCGCGGGCGAAGATCGTCGCGTCGATCCGGGAGTCGGAGAACACCCACCTGATGCGCCAGTCCGGCGCCAACTCGGTGGTGGTGTCGTCGGAGACCGCCGGCCGCCTCCTCGGGATCGCGACGATGACCCCGTCGGTGGTCGAGGTGATCGAGGACCTCCTCACCCCGGATGCCGGCTACGCCATCGCCGAGCGCGAGGTCGACCCGACCGAGACCGGCGGATCGCCCGCCCACACCCGCGACATCGTCCTGGGTGTCGTGCGGAACGGTGTGCTGCACCGCGTCGACGACAGCGAGGTCGAACAGATCGAAGTCGGTGACCGGCTGCTGTACGTCCGCACCAACCCCAACGACGACTGATCGTTCCGTCATCGAGAAAGGCCGTGTCACCGTGCATTTCGACATGCCCCAGCCGCCGCTGCTGTCGCGGGCGGTGTTCGACCGGGCGGACGCGATCCGCGACGACGCCGAGCGGATGGCCGCCGGCTGGCCGACGGCCAAGGTGCTGTTGATCGACGCGGCCGGCCGCTACCCGGTCACCGATTCCGGTGCGCTGCACTGGGTTGCGGCTCCGACCGTGGCCGAGGCGCCGCCCGGGGATGCGGTGATCCTCGGATTCGATGGGTCGGGCGGCGCCGGTGGAGCCGACCTGTGGACGCGCCGGGTGGACCACATCGACGGGCCGACCGATGACGCCCGGCGCGGTGCGACGCGACTGTCCGCCGACGAGGCGGGGCTCCTCGCGACCGCCCTGGGAATCCTGAACTGGCATGCGACCGCGAGTCATTCACCGGTCGACGGTTCCGTCACCCGGCCGGCCCGGGGTGGTTGGGTCCGGCGCAGTGTGGATTCCGGCCGCGACGAGTTCCCGCGGACCGACCCGGCGATCATCACCGTCGTCCACGACGGCGCCGATCGCATCCTGCTCGGCCGCCAGTCGGTGTGGCCGCAGGGTTGGTATTCGACGCTGGCCGGCTTCGTCGAGCCGGGGGAGTCGCTCGAACAGTGCGTCCTGCGCGAGGTGTACGAAGAGGTCGGGATCGTGGTGCGGGAACCGCGCTACCTGGGCAGCCAGCCATGGCCGTTCCCGCGGTCGCTGATGCTGGGCTTCGCGGCGCTCGGCGACCCGGCCGACGAGCTGGCGTTCCTCGACGGCGAGATCGGCGATGCGCAGTGGTTCCATCGCGACGAGGTCCGGGCGGCGCTGGCCCGGGGCGACGGCTGGTCCCGCGCCGAGGCGCCGGGTTCCGACGACGCCGACCGTCTGCGCCTCCCCGGATCGATCTCCATCGCTCGTTCGATGATCGAGGCCTGGGCGGCCGGATAGACGGGCCGCCGTCGCGCTGGACTCATCGCCGGCCGACCGGACTCAGACGCCCAGCTTCGCCTTCACGTCGGCGATCGACGGGTTGGTGGCGGTGGTGCCGTCGGCATAGAGGACGGTCGGGACGACATGGTTGCCGCCGTTCACGCTGCCCACGAATTCGGCGGCGTCCGGGTTCAGCTCGATGTCGATCTCCTGCCAGCTGATACCGCTGCTCTTGAGGCCGCGCTTGAGGCGCGCGCAGAAGCCGCACCACGACGTGGTGTACATGGTCAGCTCACCGGAGTCGGAGGTGCGGGCGCCGGCCTCGTCGTCGATCACGTTGCTCATGGGTCCCATAACACCATGTTCGGGCCTGCTGTTCCCGTCCGCGTTGTTCGCCTGCCGGCGGCGTCGGTGGTTGGTGACATAGTGGACGCCGTGCCTCACCCGACTTCTGCCGCGAAACCCGAGTCCCCGCGTCGTGCCGCGGTGTCGGCGAGTGGCGGCGCGGTCGAGGGACTCGACCCCGAGCAGAGCGCCGCAGTCCTGGCGCCGCGCGGACCGGTGTGCGTGCTGGCCGGGGCGGGCACGGGCAAGACCCGGACCATCACCAGGCGCATCGCCCACCTCGTCGACACCGGCCAGGTCAATCCCGGCCAGGTCCTGGCGGTCACCTTCACCGCCCGCGCCGCCGGCGAGATGCGCACCCGCCTGCGCAGTCTCGGTGTCGGCGGTACGGGGGGCAGCGTCGCGGCCCAGACCTTCCACGCGGCCGCCATGCGTCAGCTGCGGTACTTCTGGCCGCGTGCCTTCGGTGACGCCCGGTGGGAGCTCTTGGACAACAAGTTCCCGCTCATCTCGCGGGCGGCTCGCCGCTCCGGCCTCGACACCTCGACCGATACGCTGCGAGACCTGTCGTCGGAGATCGAGTGGGCCAAGGCCTCGCTGATCTCACCGGAGAACTACGTCGAGGCGGTCGGCCGGCTCGGCCGCGAGTCCCCGGCACCGCCGCCGAAGGTCGCGGCCGTGTACGGGCACTACGAGGACGCCAAGGTCTCGCCCGACGGGGACCGGTTGCTCGATTTCGACGACATGCTCATCTACATGACCCAGATCCTCACCGTCGAACCGGGCGCCGCGGACGAATTCCGTTCGCGGTACCGGTGTTTCGTCGTCGACGAGTACCAGGACGTGACGCCGGTGCAGCAGGGTCTGCTGGACGCCTGGCTCGGGGAACGCGACGACCTGACGGTCGTCGGTGACGCCAACCAGACGATCTACACGTTCACCGGTGCCTCGCCGAACCATCTCTTGGATTTCAGTCGCCGGTTCCCGGAGGCCACGGTCGTCCGTCTCGAGCGCGACTACCGGTCCACCCCGCAGGTCGTCGATCTGGCGAACCGCGTCATCGGCGCCGCCCGGGGGCGCATCGCGGGAACCCGCCTGCAGCTCATCGGACAGCGCCCGCCCGGGCCGGCGCCGCAGTTCGCCGAGTACGACGACGAGCCCGCCGCCGCGACGGCGATCGCCATCGAGATCAAACACCTCATCAGATCGGGGGTCGCGCCCGCCGAGATCGCGATCCTGTACCGCGTCAACGCACAGTCCGAGAACTACGAGCAGGCCCTGACCGAGGTGGGCATCCCGTACCAGGTGCGCGGCGGCGAGGCGTTCTTCGCGCGCACCGAGGTCCGGCAGGCCATGCGGCAGCTCGCGACGGTCGCCGGCCGCGAAGTCAGACCCGACGTGGAGCTCCTCGACGTCGTACGCGCGGTGCTGGGCGAGCTGGGTCTCAGCGAGGAGCAGCCGTCCGGTGCGCAGGCGCGTAGCCGGTGGGAATCACTGAAAGCGCTGGTTCAGCTGACCGAGGACATGGTCGCCGAGAACCCGGACCTGACGCTGCCGCAGCTGTCGGCAGAACTCGCCGCCCGCGCCGAGGCGCGCCATCCCCCGACGGTGCAGGGCGTGACGCTGTCGTCGCTGCACGCGGCCAAGGGACTCGAGTGGGATGCGGTGTTCCTCGTCGGACTCACCGACGGGTCGCTGCCCATCAGCCAGGCGATCAAGGGGTCCTGGGAAGAGGTCGAGGAAGAGCGGCGACTGTTCTATGTCGGAGTGACGCGTGCCCGCGAGCACCTGCACCTGTCGTGGGCCCTGGCCCGCAACGAGGGCGGCCGTGCCCGGCGTCGCTCGCGGTTCCTCGCCGACCTCGTGCCCGACGACTCACCCGCGTCGCCGATCGCGAAGGAGCGCGCGCCCCGCCGCGGACCGACCTGCCGGGTCTGCGGTTCCCGGTTGATGGATTCGACCGCGACGCTGCTCGGTCGCTGCGCCGGGTGCCCGTCGGATCTGGACGAAGGACTGCTGGTCTCGCTCAAGGAGTGGCGTCGCGAGCGGGCCCAGGAGAAAAAGGTGCCGGCCTTCGTCGTCTTCTCCGACAAGACGCTCACCGCGATCGCCGAGCAACGACCGACCGATACCGCTGCGCTGGTGGCGATCTCGGGAATCGGGGCGAAGAAGGTCGACGAGTACGGCGCCGACATCATCGAACTCGTCAAGACCGCAGGTCAAAAATAGGTTGTGCGGGTTTCGGCCCAGCGTCTACTCTGAGTCCCGTCAGTACGGGGATGGGTTGTGTGCGTCCGTCACACCGGCCCGCCACAGTCACCGACGACCGACACGAACGCGGAAAGCCACGAGACCAGAAGGGAGTGGATCAGTGAACGGAATCACCGTGAGCCAGGCCGGCATCTGCCAGTCTGCGGCGAACCTGAGAGCAGCCGACACGTATGCGCCGAAATTGCATGCGCTGAAGCCGAATCAGCCCGCCATCGCGCGTACCGGTCGCACCCGCTCCTGGATGCCGGTCGCCCGAGCGTGCACGAGCTTTGCACGCCCGGTCGCCGTTCCGCCGGCGGCTCTGCACCTGACAGCCGAAGCGCGCGTCGCGCGAATCGCACCGCCCGCAGCAGCAGTAGCAGCCGCGCCGCGTCGGTTCCCCGTTCTGTTCCGAAGTTCCCGGAGTTAGATCTCCGAGACATTCCGGGCCACGGGCGAATCGCAGAGGCGACACCCGTGGCCCTCTTTTTCTGTCACCGAATCTCCACCCCGATCCAGGGGTCTCGGACACAGAGCCACATCGAGGACTCGGGTTCAACACCCCAAACGAGCAGATGTGGAGAAACCAATGACTGTCGAATGCGTCCTCGAGTCCTGTATGTCGGCGGACCGCGCAGCGACCGCCCGGCTCGACCTGCCCTGCCAGGTCGCCGACGCAGATCTGTGGTTCGCCGAAGACCCCCGTGACCTCGAGCGTGCCAAGGCCATGTGCGCCGAATGCCCGTTGCGGGCCCAGTGCCTGCAGGCCGCACTCGATCGATCCGAGCCCTGGGGGGTCTGGGGAGGCGAGATCTTCGAGCGCGGAGCCGTCATCGCACGCAAGCGTCCCCGCGGTCGCCCGCGTAAGAACGTTGCATGACAACAACACCGACGCCGCGAGCAGAAATGCTCGCGGCGTCGGTGTCGTGTCTGCGGGGTGGGGTCAGTCGCCCAGGCCGGGGACCCACTCCTCCATGATGGCCCGGTACGGGGCATGCGCCTCGAGCTGCGAGGCGATGCCGACGCAGCCCCCGAGCACGCGGAAGACCATCACGAAACGCTTGGGCACGTTCAGGTTTCGTGACGTCTTGTACACCTCGCCGCGAACATCGGTGGCCTTGCCCGCGGCCCGCTGCATCCACTTCCGGGTGAAGTGGAACGACTCGCTGTAGAGCGGATCGACGTAGGGACGCAAGTAGGCCTCGAGGTCGGCACTCGTCACCTTGTTCGCGTGGGACGGGCGGATGAACTCGGCGGAGATCATGAGTTCTTTGAGTTCGTCGTACTTCTTGTCCCGCGCCAGACGGAGAATCGGTCCGGTCTCGGGCGGGAGGCCTTCCGGATAGTGGCCGACCGCACCGAAGTCGAGTACGCCGAACCGCCCGTCGGTGGCCCGGAAGAAGTTGCCCGGATGCGGATCGCCGTGGAGGAGTCCGACCCGGTACGGCGAGCTGACCTCGAATTCGGCCATCTTCGCGGCGGCGTCGTCGCGGGTCTGCTGGTCCCCGGTGGTGATGATCTTCGACAGCGGGACGCCGTCGACCCACTCCGAGACGACGACCTTGGGTGCACTCGCGACGACCTTGGGGATGAGGAAGTCGGGATGGCCGTCGTAGGCCTTGGCGAAGGCGCGCTGATTGTCGGCCTCGCCGAGGTAATCGAGCTCGGCCTCGGTCCGGTCGATGAGTTCGTCCATCATCGCCTTGACGTCGGTGCCGGGGGACAGGCGCTGCAGGAGTCCGGACATGCGGGACAGGGTCTTCAGATCGGCCTTCAGTGCGTGGTCGGCCCCGGGGTACTGGACCTTGACCGCGACCTCACGGCCGTCCGACCAGATTCCTTTGTGTACTTGTCCGATCGACGCCGATGCCGCGGGCTCGTCGGAGAATTCCCGGAAACGCTCGCGCCACCGGGTGCCGAGCTGCTGGTCGAGCACCTTGTGGACCTTCGCGGCCGGCATGGGCGGGGCGTCGGCCTGCAACTTGGTGAGCGCTTCGCGGAACGGCTCGCCGAACTCGTCGGGGATCGCGGCTTCCATGATCGAGAGCGCCTGCCCGACCTTCATGGCGCCGCCCTTGAGTTCGCCGAGAACGGCGAACAGTTGTTCGGCGGACTTCTCCAGGAGCTCCTGGTTGACCTCGTCCTTGTCCCTTCCGACCATGCGCTTGCCGAAACCGGCAGCAGCCCGCCCGGCCATACCGATCGGAAGAGAGGCCAGTTTCGCGTTGCGGCGACCCTGTCCTTTGGTGATGTCGGTCATAGCATCCTTTCCGCGTCACACAATAGACGACCTGGCTTGCTGATCCGGTGCGGGACGACAATCGCAGGCCGGGTGCGGCGACCATTGTCTGATGTCCAGCCGCGTCGGGTCATCTCGGAATTCCAACACATGGTCGAGCAGCTGCGGATCGGGTCGTGGCTCCACATGCGGCCGGTCGCGTACGGCCTCCACCAATTGCTCGATCTGCGAGTGGGCCATCGCGGCGGTCATCGCCACCACGGCCGGGCTCGCCTGACCCGACGTCCGGATCAGCTGGACGGCCAGGGCCGGCCAGTCCGGGTCCGCGTCGGACCGGTGACGGTCCGCGCACATGAGGCAACTCGACAGTCCGGGGAGCACCAGCGGGCCGACGATGCCCACCCCGTCGCGGACCCGGACCAGCAGATGGGGTATCCGGGCCCGGGTCAGTGCGAACACCACCCGCGGATCGTGGACGACGAAGTCGGTCAGGATCACCAGGTCGGTGTCGACGGCATCGAGCGTCCCGTCGGGTAGCCGCCGCATCGTCCGTCGAGCTGACAAACCCATGCTGCGCAACGAATTCGACAGCTGTTCGCTGATCGGCCCCTGGCCATGGATCAGGATGTGGAACTCCGCGGCCGTGGGCGGGCGGTCGACAACCGCTCGGCCGGCCGACACCAGACTGCTCAGGACCAGATCGAGGTCGTCGTCGTGGAGGCCGGCCCGTCGGGCGCGGCGAGCGAAGGTGTCCGCCGTGCACGGATCCTCCAACGATCGAAGCAGCCCGGCGACGGAATACGCCGACACCGAGGCGTCGAAGTCGAGGAGCAGGCTGTCGGCCGGATCGATGCCCACGCGGACCGAGTTGCCCGGCTGGACGATGACGGGCGTCCCCGGGAGCAGCCGCGGGACCGCGGGCGGAACAGCGCAGGGGGACACCGAGATGGCGCTGGAACTCGTCCGGGCTGGCGACATGCGGCAACTCTGCCAGCCGAACGCCGTCGCGGGCGCTCGGCGAGCAGGTTATCCACAGCATGGCGTGTTCCACCGGTGGTGTGGATTCCTACGATCCGCCTCGTGCCGATTCGCCGCCGTCATCGTTACGGGACTCGTCGGTGGCGTCGCGCGCCTTCTCCTCGGCGATGGTCTTCTCGAGCTGGGCGATCGGGTCGTCGAGGTCGTCGCCGCCCAGGAGCCGGTCGATGAAACCCGCAGGGTTGTCGAGGTCGTCGGCATCCGGCAGCAGATCAGGGTGTGCCCACACGCCGTCCCTGGTCGCGACGTCGGTGGCCTCCAGCGCGCGGCGCCACAGCTCCGACGCCTCGCGGACCTTGCGGGGCCGAAGCTCGAGACCGACGAGGGTTGCGAATGTCTGCTCGGCCGGCCCGCCCGACGCGCGCCGACGCCGCATGGTCTCGGTGAGTGCCCCGGTACTCGGGATCCGGTCGCCGAGCGCTCGGGTCACGACCTGCTCCACCCAGCCCTCGATCAGGGCGAGGAGGGTCTCGAGACGGCCGAGGGCCGCTTTCTGCTCAGGTGTCGTGGTCGGCTCGAACGACGTCGATGAACTGATGATCTCCTCGAGTTTCGAAGGGTCGGAGAGCAATTGGGTCGGGTCGATCCCGGCGGTGGCGTCGGTGATGCCGCTGAAATCGATACTGATGCCGCGGGCGTATTCCTCGACGGTGGTCAGCAACCGCTGACGCAGCCAGCCGACGTGGGTGAACAGGCGCACATGGGCGGCCTCGCGCGCGGCGAGGAAGACGATGATCTCCTGCGCCGGCTGCTCCAGACCCTCGGCGAACTTGGCGATCGCCTCGGGGAGCAGGACGGCGATCCCCTCGGGCGCCAGCGGCAGCCCGACGTCGGTCGACGTCAGCACCTCCTTGGCGAGCTGACCGAGCCCCTGGCCGAGCTGGGTGCCGAACGCCATGCCGCTCATCTGGGTCAGCATCCCGATCATCGGGCCGGCGAACTGGGCCGCCTCGGCGGGGAGGTTGTCCTGCCAGGTTCGGGCCAGCTGCTCGGCGACCGGGTCGCACAAACCCTTCCACGTGTCCATCGACTCCTCGAGCCATTGGACCGGTGTCCACGCCACCGTCTGGGTGACGCCGCTGGGGAAATTCGTCGCGTCGTCGAGCCAGACGTCGGCGAGCCGGACCGCGTCGGCCGAGGCCGAGATCTCCTTCTCGAGGATCGGGGTGAACGAACCGATCTGCTGGCGGGCGAGATTGGTCGCGACCGAGTAGTTCACCGGACCGTTTCCGCCACCCGCCATGCCCGCGCCCATACCGCTGAACATGTTGCCCAGTTGCGAGAACATCTGGCCGATCATGTTGGGATCGAACTTCGAGGGGTCGAAGTCGCCGCCGGGACCGCCGCCGAACCCCTGCCCGCCCCCGAATCCGAACGGGTTGGCCCCGCCGAACGGGTTGCCACCGGGATTGTCGCCCGGCTTGTTCTTGTCACCGCTGTTCTTGTCGCGGTCGTCATCGCCGTCACCGGACGACGAGAAGCCGAAGGGCAGATCACTCATGGGTTCCACCGTACCGCCCGGTGAGGCCCGCAAACGGCGACGACTGTTCGCCCTGCGCGTAGCCGGCTCATGGTCGCCGGCGCAGCCGACTCGTGGTCGCTGCGGGGCACTATCGTGTGCGGAATGAGTTCGAGCCCCCGATTCCGGAGAATCGCCGCGGCCGCGGTCTCCACCGTGGTCCTGCTGGCGTTGCTGGTGCTCGGCACGCAGGTGCAGGTGCCCTACGCCGCGCTCGGGCCCGGACCCACCCTCAACACCCTCGGCACGACGAAGGTGGAGGACGACGGGGCGGTGGTGGAGCGCAAGGTCGTGCAGATCGACGGTGCGCCGACCGATCCGACGACCGGCCACCTCAACCTCACCACCGTCTCGGTGCGGGACGGGATCTCGCTGTTCGACGCCCTGGGCATGTGGGTGTCGGGCACCTACTCGCTGACGCCGCGCGACCAGGTCTATCCGCCCGACCGCACCACCGAGCAGGTTCAGGAGGAGAACGCGCAGCAGATGACGGGGTCAGAGGAGAACGCGACGGTCGCCGCGCTCCGTTACCTCGATCGTCCCACCGCGTTGCGCATCGCGAGCGTCGCACCCGACGGGCCCGCGGTCGACGTGCTGCGCGCCGGCGACGAGGTCGTGGCGGCCGGCGGCGTGCCGGTGGAAACGGATGAACAGCTGCGGAAGGTCGTCGGCGACAATCCGCCGGGGACCGTCCTGCCCATCGAGATCGTCCGCGCCGGTGCCCGGCAGACCGTGTCGGTGACCCTCGGCACGCATCCGGCCGACTCCGAGGCCGGGTATCTGGGCGTCGTTCCGGAGGTGGTCGATGCCGATCCGCGCCTCGAGGTCACCTACAACGTGGGGGACATCGGGGGACCGTCGGCGGGGATGATGCTGGCACTCGCGGTCATCGACCAGCTGAGTCCCGGCGAGCTGACCTCCGGCAAGTTCATCGCGGGCACCGGCACGATCACCGATGAGGGGGTTGTCGGTCCCATCGGCGGGATCACGCACAAGACCCGGGCCGCCCGCGACGCCGGCGCGACGGTCTTCCTGGTCCCGGCCCGCAACTGTGCCGAGGCGGTCTCGGAGCGACCGGACGGATTGGAGCTGGTGAAGGTCGACACTCTCGAGGGCGCTGTCGACGCGCTGAACGCGGTCGGCGCGGGCCGTCCGGCGCCGAGCTGCTGAGGCTTGCCAGGACTGCCGCGTCAGCCCCGGTCGGACGACTCCGGTAGATCGGGAGCGAAGGTGTCGCGCAGCGCGGCCCGCAGTTCGAGTGCCAGTTGCGGGTGGGTCAGCAGTGCGGGTTCCCCGTCGGGTTCGGGTCGAAGACGCATCAGCGCGAGATCGGCGCCGGTGCGCAGCACCCCGACCACCAGCCGCGCAACCTCCTCGCCCGGATGGTGATCGCCGGTGTCGGTGACCTCGAAGCGGGGCGTCCGGTCGTCGTCGTCTTCGGGATCGGCGATGACGATCTCCATGCTCACCGCCGCCCCGGCGACCTCCTCTGGCCAGACCGCCGAGGCGAGGAACTCGTCGAGGTCGTCGACGTCTTCCTCCACCGGGGTGAACACCGAACCGTCGTCGGCGATCACCTCGGGAAGCTGTGCGTGGAGGAGGGCGGTCGGCGCCAGCGCGAACACGGACGGTGACTGACCCCAGCCACGGGAGTCGAGGTGTTCCATGATCTCGTTCAACGCGCTGCCGAGATCGTCGGTGGAGAAGGCGCGTGGGGTCGTCGGGAGGTCGGGCACGTGCTCATCCTGCCCCGGATCGCGGTGCGACCGCGAGTCTGCGACGCCGCCAGGGAACCGCTGACGTGTGGCGATCGTTGAGCGGGCGCCCCGAGTGAGTTGGTCACCCGGGTGGTGCCAGTACAGTGGGCACCACGCCCAGCAGGCACGTGTGCGCGGGTGGTGTCCGGATTGAGAGCTTTGGAGAGTGGGTCTGGTGGGCGTCCGAGGGCCGGCGGGAATGCCGACACTGTCACGCAGGAGCAAGATCATCATCGGGCTCGGCGTGGCCGTCCTGGTGCTGTTGCTCGTCGGGCCACGCCTGATCGGTCTCGCGACCGACTGGCTCTGGTTCTCCGACGTCGGGTATTCGAGCGTCTTCACCAAGGTGATCTGGACGCGCGTGATCCTCTTCCTGATCACGACGATCGTCGTCGGACTCATCATCTTCGGGGCGGTCTCCCTGGCGTACCGCAGTCGCCCGGTGTTCGTACCGACCGCGGGCCCGAACGATCCGCTCGCCCGGTACCGCACGGCCATCATGGGCAAGGTCCGCTGGTTCGCCATCGTCCCGGCGGTGATCATCGGCGCCCTGGCCGGCCTGGTCGCGCAAGGGTCCTGGGCGACCGTCCAGATGTTCCTGCATGGTCAGTCGTTCGGTCGGACAGACCCTCAGTTCAATCTCGACATCGGGTTCTACGCCTTCGACCTGCCGTTCTTCCGCTTCGTGCTCAACCTGCTGTTCGTCGTGGTCGTGGTGGCGTTCCTGGCGAACCTGGTCACGCACTACCTGTTCGGAGGTATCCGCCTGGGGCAAGGCGGTGGTTCGGTCACGACCGCGGCACGCATTCAGCTCGCGGTGCTGGCGGGCACCTTCCTACTGCTGAAAGCGGCCGCCTATTGGCTCGACCGGTACACCCTGCTGTCCAGTCAGCGGAAGGCCGAGATCTTCCCGGGGGCGAGTTACACCGACATCAACGCGGTGCTGCCGTCGAAGCTCATCCTGATGGCGATCGCGATCATCTGTGCGGTGGCGTTCTTCGCCGGTATCGTGCTCCGCGACCTGCGGGTGCCGGCACTGGCCACCGTCTTGATGTTGTTCTCCGCGTTGCTCATCGGGGTCGGCTGGCCGCTGACGATGGAGCAGTTCTCGGTCAAGCCGAATGCCGCGCAGAAGGAAGCCGAGTACATAGAACGCGCGATCACCTCGACCCGCGAGGCGTACGGGATCGGGCCGGACAAGGTCATCACCCAGCCGGGCTGGACCGCCGGACCGGCAAACCCGGCGCTGGTGAACAGCGATGAACCGACGCTGTCGAACGTCCGGATCCTGGACCCGAATGTGGTGTCCCCGACGTTCATCCAGCAGCAGCAGCGGCAGAACTTCTACGGATTCCCGACGCAGCTGGCGGTCGACCGCTATCGCATCGACGGCGAGCTCCGTGACTTCGTGGTGTCGGTGCGCGAGCTCGATCCGAGTCGCTATCTCGAGAACCAGCAGAACTGGCTGAACAAGCACCTGGTGTACACCCACGGAGACGGGTTCGTCGCCGCCCCGGCCAACCGGGTGAAGGAGTCGACGGACGTCAACAACGTCGACGGTGGCGGCGATCCGTTCTACTACGTCAGCGACACCTCGAACTACCAGACCGAGGAGTACAAGCGGGACGCCCCGATCAAGGTGTCACAGCCGCGGATCTACTTCGGCGAACTGCTCGCGAAGATCGACCCGGACTACGCGATCGTCGGTTCCGACGACGGGCAGGCTCGGGAACACGACATCGGGGACGACAAGTACACCTACCAGGGGCCGGCGGGAGTCTCGCTCGGCAACTGGTTCTCCCGAGTCCTCTATGCCGGCAAGTACGCCGAGCGGAACTTCCTGCTGTCGGGCGAGATCAACTCGGCATCGAAGATCATCTACAACCGCGATCCCCGGGACCGCGTCGAACAGGTCGCACCGTGGCTGACGGTCGATTCGAAGACGTACCCCGCGGTGATGGAGGACGGCTCGATCAAGTGGATCGTCGACGGTTACACCACCCTCGACGACTACCCGTACTCGCAGCCCACGTCGTTGCAGAGCGCGACCGCCGACGCCCAGGACCTCAACCCGGGGCAGACCGGCCGGACGCAGATCAACAAGACCGTGTCCTACGTGCGCAACTCGGTGAAGGCGACCGTCGATGCCTACACCGGCGAGGTCGAGCTGTATCAGTTCGACACCGATGACCCGGTGCTGAAGACGTGGATGGAGGTCTTCCCCGACACGGTCAAGTCCCGCGCCGACTTCGACGCGCAGACCTCCCTGCGGGATCACGTCCGCTACCCCGAGGACATCTTCAAGATCCAGCGGTCGCTGCTGACCCGCTACCACGTCGATTCGCCCCAGACGTTCTTCCAGGCGAGCGACTTCTGGTCGGTGCCCTCCGATCCGACGGACCCGGACGCCGAGCAGCGCGGCCTGGACCAGCCCCCGTACTACTTCGTGGCCTCGGACCCGGAGAGCGGTGAGCCGACGTTCCAGCTGACCTCGGTGCTGACGCGACTCAACCGACCGATCCTGGGCGCCTATGTGACCGTGTCGTCGAATCCCGAGAACTACGGTCAGATGACGGTCAAGCAGTTGCCCAGCAACTCCCAACGTTCCGGTCCGCAGCAGGCGTTCAACCCGATGCGCACCGACCGAACGGTGGCGGAATCACTGAAGTCGCTCGAGAACACGGCGACGGTGACCTTCGGTAATCTCCTCACGCTTCCGGTGGGCGACAACGGCATCCTGTACGTCGTCCCGTTGTACGCACAGGCCCAGGGCGAAGAGGCCTTCCCCCGTCTGTTCCGTGTGATCACGAGGTTCGAATCGGCAGACCGGGTATCCGGGATCGGTTATGCCCCCACGACCCGCGAGGCTCTGCGGCAGGTCGGCATCACGCCCGCTGCCGGAGTGGTCCCCGGCGATCAGCAGGCACCGCCCGCGCCGGACCAGGCCGGAACGCCGGCACCGGCCACGCCGGCACCGAATCAACCTCCGCAGCAAGGTGATTCGCCGGAGCGGGACGACGCGGCAAACGCCATCAGTGACGCGATCACGGCGCTACGCCAGGCTCAGCAGAGTGGCGACTTCGCAGCATACGGCGAGGCGCTCGACCAGCTGAGTCAGGCGGTTGCCCGCTACGAGTCGCTGGCGGCTCCCAACTAGTCGAACGACGACCCAGGCCGGGCGCTATCTGCGAGTCATACCGCTATCCGCGGTATTTCCGCAGGTAGCGCTCGGTTTCGTTGGGGGTGTTGTCGGGGAGCACCGGGCTGTGGTGGTGCCGGTGGCCCAGCGAGAAGAAGATCGACACCGCCGTCGTGAAAGCCGCGACCATCAGTAGGCCGCAGATGATCGCGGGGCCGACATTCCCGACCGCCATGTGGACCAGCCAGAGCGCGGCCATGGCGAATCCGGTCAGTGCCAAGACGAACCCGACGAAACTCATCGGATGGTTCCCGTGGCTCTCGTGGTGGAAGCGGTGGGTGTTCATGGTTCCTCCTCGGCGGGGCGTCTCGTGAGCCGAGTGTACGCCTGATGTGACTGGCATCACATTGCACCGCGGCGACGGACGGGCCGTTCGGGCCGTCACGTCACCTGGGGTTATCGAGGTGCGAGTGACCGCCGTCACTGGCGTTTCCCCAGGTCGGGTGGGGTTGGAGTATCGATTTGCATCGCTGACAAACCGGTGTGTAACGTTGTGTTCACCAACGCGGGGTGGAGCAGCTCGGTAGCTCGCTGGGCTCATAACCCAGAGGTCGCAGGTTCAAATCCTGTCCCCGCTACCAACACCAAGAACCCCCGCCCGGGACACCCGGGCGGGGGTTCTTGCTATGTGCGGTCCTGTCGAAGGCGGGACAAGCCCGACGCTTCGGGAACCCAACCGGGCAGGCCCGGGTGCGGCCGGATCGGCGGGCGGATCATCCGCTCTGGTCGGTCCCCGTGGCACCGTCGCCGCCGGCTTGCCGACCGAACAGGCTGCGAAGTCTGCACTCCCAGGTCGTCGCATCGAGCGTCGTACCCACTCTGACCAGGCGATTTGACGGCGGGTGCGGCGGTGCGTAACTTATGTCGAGTCAGCGAGCCACGGCGCCGCCCCGGAAGGGCCTGGAAGGGTCTGATGGTGGGGAGTGGAGATCGGGTTTCTTGGCTGGCCGCCCCTGAATGTTTTGGCTTGAGTTGTTGTGGCTTGGGTAGAGTGTTTGGGGTTGCTGGGTCTCTCAGTGGTTCGGAATTCTTCGGGGTTGCGGGCTGCGGGTGGGGTCTGGTGGGCTGGAAGAGTTGCCCCGGAGACGGGGTGGCTGGCAAGGTTGAATGCGAAGTCTGCTGGTGGGAGCCCTGATGTGG